>JAEMRT010000040.1 GCA_016463225.1 Sphingopyxis sp.
CCGCGACCGCGGTCGAAAATCGCGGTGCCGCGTTCACAGCGGTCGCAACCGATGCCGACGGCGACGCGGTAACCTACAGCCTCTCGGGTGCCGACGCGGCTTTGTTCGACATCAACGCGACGACGGGGGTCGTCACCTTCAAGAATGCGCCCGATTTCGAACGCCCCGCCGATGCGAACCGCGACAATGTCTTTGATGTCGTCGTCACCGCGTCGGACGGCCGCGGCCAGACGACGCAGGCAGTGGCTATCACGCTCACGAATGCCGTCAACGTCGATGGCACGGTCGGTGACGACAGCCTGACCGGTACCGCCGCTGTCGAGGAATTCTCCGGCGACGCGGGGAACGATCGCATCGAAACCGGTGGCGGCTCGGACACCGTCGCCACGGGCGCAGGCAACGACACGCTCGTCTACAGCGGCGATCCGTTCGAGGGAACAGACGTGTCGGCCGCCGGCCGTCAGGTCGTGCAGAATGAGGATTTCGTTTCTGACTTTTCGATTGCGAACGACAAGTTCGAATTCGACGCGCGCGATTTCGGTGTCGTCGGTGACCTTCGCTTCCATGCGCTCGATGGAAATGCGGCCGGGGCGGCTATCCCGGCGGGTGCGAACGTCATCGTCCTGCTCAACAGCGACAACGACGCTAATCCGGCGACGCCCTTCAATGCAGGTGCGGCAGCCAACCAGGTTGCGAACCTCGTCACGACCGATGGCGCCGGCTTCTTCGTCTACTTCAACAGCGCGCTGGGCGTGAACCGGGTCGTCTTCTCCTCCAATCTCAATGATCCTGCAGCCGATCTCCGCGTCGTCGCGCGCTTTACCGATCTGACGGGGCAGGCCGCCATAGACGCGCTTAAAACCTTCGACGCGAAGAGTTTCGCGTTTCGCGGAGAGGTGCTGACGGGGACGGCTGCCGCCGACACGCTGTCGGGGTTCGGCGGCGATGACCGCATCGAGGGTCTGGGCGGTCTCGACACGATCCGGACCGGGGGCGGGAAGGATAGCCTGGTCTATGCCGGCGATCCGTTTGACGGCGTCGATGTCTCCGCCGCCGGCCGCCAGGTCGTGCAGAATGAGGATGTCATCTCGGATTTCTCCTTCGCGAACGATCATTACGAATTCAATGCGCGTGACTACAAGGTCGCTGGCGATGTGAATTTCTTTGCGCTCGACGGCAATGCCCCCGGCGCAGCAGTTCCGGCCGGCGCGAACGTCATCGTGCTACTCAACGGCGACAATGACGACAATGCCGCAACGCCCTTCAATGCCGGCGCGGCAGCGAACCAGGTCGCGAGCCTTGTCTCGACCGACGGCGCGGGTTTCTTCGTCTATTTCAATAGCGTCCTCGGCGTGAACCGCCTCGTTTACTCGTCGAACCTGAATGATCCTGCGGCCGATTTGAAGGTCATCTCGCGCCAAAGCGATCTGACCGGCGCGGACGCCATCGCGGCGCTGCGCAACTTCTCGGCGCAGAACTTCCAGTTCGTCGACATCAACAACGCGCCGGTGATTACCTCCGCTCCCGCATTCAACGCGATTGAAAATCGTACGACGGCCTTCACTGCGACCGCGTCCGATGCCGACGGCAATCCCGTGACCTTCAGCCTGTCAGGAGCCGATGCCGATCTGTTCAATATCGATGCCCGGACCGGCGTTGTGACCTTCAAGGCGGCGCCGGATTTCGAAGCGCCGACCGACGGTGGCAGTAACAATGTCTATGATCTCATCGTCACAGCCAGCGATGGCCGCAATTCGACGAGCCAGGCGGTGACAGTCACGGTGACCGACGCAGCAAATGTGACCGGCACCGATGCTGCAGATTCGCTCATCGGCAGTGACGCGGTTGACGAAATCGCCGGTCTTGACGGCGATGATCGCATCGAAGGTGGCCGTGCATCCGATACCGTCTCGTCGGGCGCAGGCCGCGATACGCTCGTCTATCGGGGCGATCCCTTCGAGGGGGCCGATGTATCGGCTGCCGGCCGCCAGATTATCGGCAATGAAGACTTCGTCACCGATTTCTCGCATGCCGATGACAAGGTCGCGTTTAATGCGCGCGATTTCGGCGTCCGCGGCGATCTCATTTTTTCGGCCGTCGATGGCGCCGTGCCGGGCGCCGCTGCTGCGCCGGGCGCCAATGTCGTGATCCTGCTCAACAGCGATAACGACGCCAATCCGGCGACGCCTTTCAACGCGGGGACTGCCGCCAATCTGGTAGCCACGCTCGTATCGACCGATGGCCCGGGCTTTTTCGTCTATCACAACAGCGCGCTCGGCGTGAACCGGCTGGTTTTCTCGAGCAACCTCAACGATCCGGCGGCTGACCTGAAGATCGTTGCTCGCTTCACCGATCTGACGGGAGCGGACGCCATCCAGGCGCTGCAGCGCTTTACGGCAGACAATTTCGCCCTGGAAGGTGAGACGCTGACGGGAACCGGTGCGGCTGACACGCTTGCCGGCTTTGGCGGCGACGACCGGATCGAGGGCCTTGGCGGATCGGATGCAATCAGCACCGGTGGCGGCCGCGACACGCTGGTGTTCGCTGGCGATCCCTTCGATGGCGCCGACGTCTCGGCCGCCGGTCGTCAGATTGTGGGGAATGAAGACTTCGTTGCCGACTTCTCGTTCACCGCGGACCGGTACGAACTCAATGCGCGCGATTTCAAGGTCGCTGGCGACGTGAATTTCATTGCCGTCGATGGCAGCGCTCCGGGCGCCAGCGTAGCCGCGGGAGCGAATGTGATCGTGTTGCTCAACAACGACAATGACGCAAACCCGGCGACGCCGTTCAATGCGGGGGTCGCCGCCAATCTGGTCGCAAGCCTGGTATCGAGCGATGGCGCGGGTTTCTTCGTCTATCACAACAGCGTGCTCGGCGTGAACCGGCTCGTCTATTCAGCCAATCTCAACGACCCGGCGGCTGACTTAAAAATTGTTGCCCGCCAGACCGACCTCACGGGGGCGGATGCAATCGCGGCACTGGGCAGCTTCTCGGCTCAGAACTTCCAGTTCGTCGATATCAACAATGCTCCGGTGATCACCTCGGCTGCCGCCTTCACTGCGAGCGAAAACCGTACGACGGCGTTTACTGCAACCGCCACCGACGCCGATGGCAATCCTTTGACCTTCAGCCTGTCGGGCGCCGATGCCGATCTGTTCAACGTCAATGCCCAGAGCGGCGTGGTGACGTTCAAGACAGCGCCGGACTTCGAGGGGCCGGTCGATGCGGGGGCGAACAACGTCTATGACGTTGTGGTGACCGCGAGCGATGGGCGCAATTCGACAAACCAGGCGGTGACGATCACCGTAACCGATACGCCAAATGTCACCGGCACCGGCAATGCCGACGATCTGCTCGGCAGCGATCTGGTCGAGGAACTCGAGGGCCTCGAGGGCGATGACCGGATCGAAGGTGGCCGGGCTTCGGATACGATCACCGCGGGCGCGGGGGGCGATACGCTCGTTTATCGCGGCGATCCCTTTGAGGGAGCCGATGTATCTGCGGCGGGTCGTCAGACCATCGGAAATGAGGATTTCGTCACCGACTTTTCGCATGCCGAAGACAAGTTCGCATTCAATGCCCGCGACTATGGCATACGCAGCGACCTGATCTTCTCGGCGGTCGACGGAGCAGCGCCGGGTGCCGCTGCGGCGCCGGGAGCGAATGTCGTCGTGCTGCTCAACAACGATAACGATGCAAATCCGGCGACGCCGTTCAACGCCGGAACTGCCGCAAATCTGGTCGCGACGCTGGTCGCGAGCGACGGTCCCGGCTTCTTTGTCTACCATAATAGCGTGCTGGGGGTGAACCGGTTGGTTTTCTCCACCAACCTCAACGATCCGGCTGCCGATCTCAAGATCGTGGCGCGGTTTACCGACCTCACCGGCGCAGACGCCATTCAGGCATTGCAGCGCTTCTCGTCAGACAACTTCGTCCTGGAAGGTGAAACGCTGACAGGGACCGATGCGGTCGAAACCATCTCCGGCTTCGGCGGCAACGATCGGATCGAGAGCCTTGGGGGCTCGGATGCGATCAGCACGGGGGGCGGAAGGGACACGCTTGTGTTCGCCGGCGACCCCTTTGCTGGCAGCAACGCTTCGGACCCCGGCCGTCAGGTCATCGGAAATGAGGACTTCATTTCCGACTTCGCCTTCGCGAGCGATCGCTTTGAACTCGACGCGCAGGATCATAATGTCGCAGGCAGCCTGGAATTTGCCGCGATCGATGCCAACGCACCGGGTGCGTCGGTCCCGGCCGGCACCAATTTAATTGTCCTGCTGAGCACCGACAATGACGCCAATCCGGCCACGGCCTTCAATGCCGGGGTGGCTGCGAACGTGGTCGCCGGTCTGGTCTCGACAGACGGCGCAGGCTTCTTTGTCTATCACAACAGCGGTCTTGGCGTGAACCGGCTCGTCTATTCGGCCAATCTCAACGATCCGGCCGCAGACCTGAAGGTCGTGGCGCGTTTCACCGATCTCACCGGCCAGGCGGCGATCGATGCGCTGGCGAACTTCCAGGCCGACAACTTCTCGCTCAAGGGCGAGATCATCGTCGGCACGGGCGCGGCGGAGACCTTGACCGGGTTCGGCGGTGACGATCTGATTTTTGGCGGTGCGGGAGCCGATACAATCGTCACGGGCGGCGGCCATGACACGGTCGCCTACGACAGGCTCTCCGTTGGATCGGCGCCCGATGCGCTCGCGGACTTTGACGTCGGAAACGACAAATTCCGTCTGGATGCGATCGATTTCGGCGTGAGTGGCCCGCTCAAGTTCCAGAATGCGCTGGCGGCCGACCTGGTCGACGACGGTTCGAACATCATCGTTCTGCAAGACAGCGACAATGATGGAAATGCCGCAACGCCGTTCAACGCGCGCTCGGCAGCGCAAGCGATCGGCGCACAGGTCGACACGGCCGGTCCTGGCTTCTTCGTCTATTATAATTCCGTCCTCGATCTGAACCGTCTGGTGTTCAGCGCGGATCTGGCGGACGGCAACGCGCCGCTGACGATCCTCGGCGCGGTCACCGGAACGACGGGACAGGCGGCGATCGAGCAGCTTGTGGATTACAAGATAGACAATTTCGAATTCGCCGAACCCGAGGCACCGCTGGCTTCCGTGGCGGGCTTCTCGGTCGAGGCCGATCAATCGATCTTGTTCGCTGGGCCGACCCACTCGGCCATCCTCGTGCTGGACGTCAATCCGGTGGGTAGTGCTCACCTGGGCGACGGCGGCGGTTTCGTGCCGAGCGGGGACCCCTGGCATCTCGTCGCCCCCGATGCGCCAGTGCCCCCCCCGATCGAAGCTCTCTGACAAGCTCCGTCCGGTAGTGGCCCGTCGAACCGTTCCGGTTCGGCGGGCCCTATCCCGTTTTCAAGATAGGAATTCTCATGGATCGGATCGGCGCACCGGGTCGTTGGTTGCTAGAAATCCGGCAGATCCTGCCGCAGCATTTCAGGGTTATGCTTGCTTTCAGCTTCGCGATTAACATTCTGATGCTCGTCAGCCCTCTCTATATGCTCCAGGTTTACGACCGGGTGCTTTCGTCGGGCTCGGTCGATACCTTGTTGTGGCTCACGCTCATCTCGATCTTTCTGCTCGCTATCTACGCTGCGGCGGAAACGGGGCGCCGCCGGGTGGCCAGCCTGACCGCGCAGGCACTCGAAGCGCGCTTTGCGCCCCAGATGTTCCGCCGCTTCGAGCAGGGGCTCGATCCGCGGCCCGAACTTGTCGCCGACGTTCAACGCGTCGCAAAATTGACCGCTGTTTTCCAGAACGGCGCGGTTCTGGCCTTCCTCGACCTGCCTTTCACGCCGCTCTTCGTCGCCGTGCTTTTTCTTCTTCATCCCATTTTGGGATTGGTGGGACTTGCCGGTGCGGCCTTGGTGCTGGCACTGGCTGTCAAAGCGGAGCGGCGAACACGCCTGGCAGCGCAGGCCGCGGCTGAAAGTAACGGACGGGCTTTCGAGTTCATAAGCGGACTCGTCCGGCAGCATTCGGCGATGGTTGCAATGGGCATGGTCATTCGCGCTTTCGACCGATGGTCTTCGCTCCGGGAAGATGCCGAAGCCAAGCAATCGGCAACAGCCGATGCAGAGGGCACCTATTCGGGCATTTCCAAATCGGCGCGCCAGATTTTCCAGGCGCTCGTTCTGGCAACCGGTGCCGCTCTCGTCCTCGCCAACCAGATTTCTCCAGGATCAATCGTCGCCTCGTCGATCCTCGTGGGGCGCGCCATGGCGCCGCTCGATCAGATGGCGGGCGGGTGGCGCCAACTCGTGCAGGCCGCAGCGGCATGGGCAAGCTCGAAGGAGCGGCTTGCAGGGCCGCCCGTCGGCGTGGAATTCCTGCCGCTCCCCCGTCCGAATGCAACCCTGTCGATCAATCGGCTCGCAGTTGGTTTCGCGGGCACGGCCGAGCTCGTCGTTCAGCCGTTCAGCAGGCTCGCGGTCGGCGTTGCCGGCGCGAGCGAACCCTTGATCCGTCCGTTCAGTTACAAGATCGGGCCAGGAACATTGATCGCGCTGATTGGCGCGAACGGGTCGGGCAAGACGAGCCTGTTGCAGACAATCGCGGGTGCCCGGCCTCCGGCGGGCGGCACGATATCGCTTGGCGGCAGAAATCTGCACGATTGGCCGAGCTCCGATCGCGGTCCTTATGTGGGGTACATGCCGCAAGACGTCGAATTGATGCAGGCGAGTGTTGCCGACAATATCGCGCGTCTCGGTCCGGCTGACCCCGATGAAATCATGGCAGCTGCAGCGCTCGCGGGAGCGCATGAGATGATCTTGGCGCTGGCCGGGGGCTATGACACGATCATCGGGCCAGGCGGGTACCGTCTTTCATCCGGGCAGGCCCAAATGATCGGGCTCGCGCGTGCGATGTTTCGCAAGCCCGCGCTGATGCTTCTCGACGAACCGACGGCCAATCTCGACCCTGTCAGCGCATCGACCGCGCTCTCGGCGTTTCGCGGAGCTTCGCAAGAGGGCGCCATTGTGATCGCAGCAACGCATGACCCGCGGGTAATCGCGTGCTGCGACGTTGTTTTGACGGTCGATCAAGGAGCCGTGCAAGCGGCGGATGCCAATGAGTATCTCGCTGGGCAGGAGCGGCGGCGGACCCTCATTACCAGGAAAGAGGTGACAAAATGACACCGAGGTTGTTGAGCTTCGCGCTTGGTGATCGCCGGGCCGCAAAGATGGCGGGTATCTGCCTTTTTGGCTTAGGCGGTTTTTTGCTGTGGGCAGGACTTGTACCGCTCCAACAAGGCGTTTCGGCGAGCGGCGTCGTCGTCGTCCAGGACAAGAAACAGATCGTCCAGCATCTTGAAGGCGGCATCATCGAGCATATCGCCGTCAAGGAAGGGCAATATGTCCGGAAAGGTGCGATCCTCATGCGGCTTCGCGAAACCGCTTCGCATTCGGAGCGCGATAAGGTGGTCAAACAGGTGGCGGCTCTAAGCGCGCGGGTCCAGCGCCTGATTGCGCTGCAGGACAGGGCCAACAGGCCTGATTTCAGCAGTCTCGAAGCGTTGGGGCTCGCTGCAAGCGACCGGCAGGATATCATCGCTCGCGAGACCAAGCTGTTCGATCAACAGCGCCAGAGCATCGCTGCGGATCTCGCTGTCCTCGACGTGCGTCGCCGCGCGGCCGTCGATATGAGTTCGGCCCGCGGGGGGCAGGCCGTTATCGCGCGGCGATCACTCGACGCCAGCCGCGACGAGCTTGACGTCGTTGGCCGCATGGCCGGGGAGCAGTTGGCAAGGCGCGATCAGGTTACGGCTCTCCAGCGCAACGTCGCTGGCTCCGAAGGCGAAATGGCCCGCCTCATGAGCGAAAGCCGGGAAGCGCAGTCGCAGGCAGGCGATCTTGCCGCCCAGGGGACGCAGCTCCGCGCCCAGTTCGACCGCCAGATCGCAACCGACCTCGTCGAAGCGCGCAATGAATTGCGAGCCGCGGAAGAGTTTCTGAACGCAGCGCAGGATGTCGTCGACCGCGGCGTGATACTCGCACCGGTATCGGGTGCGGTGTTGAACCTTGCCTTCAACACACGAAACGGCGTTGTTAGGCCAGGCGAGCCGATCATGGAAATCGTCCCCAGCGAAGAGAGCGTCACCGCCTCGGTGCATGTCAGGCCGACCGACCGGGCGGCGATCCGCGAGGGACAGGAAGTTCGCACGCAGGTGCTCGCCTATCGCAGCTGGTTGCAGCCGCAGCTCAAGGGGCGTGTGGTCAGCGTCAGCGCCGATCTGAAAACCGATCCGGCCAGCAACCAGTCCTATTACGAAGCGATCGTCAAGGTGGCGGGTTCCAAGGCACGGCCCGCCGACGGTCCCGGCATCGTTCCCGGCATGCCGGTTCAGGTCTTCATCTACTCGGGCGCGCGGCGAACGACCCTCGACTACCTGCTCGAGCCTGTGTTCGCGTCGCTGTTCCGGGGGCTTCGCTCCACATGACCCGCCATGTCTTCCTCACCCTGGCTACGGGCCTGCTGCTGCTCACGGTTGAGCAGGGCGAAGCCGCCGCGCAACAGGCGGTGTCCGGCCCGATCGCGGCCAACGATCTGGCTGTCTCGCCGGACGCGCCCTGTCTCGATTTTCGCGATGCGCTGACGCTCGGCGCCCGGCTCGCGCCCGGCGTCCAGGTGGCCCAGGCCAGGCTCAGCGAGAGCCAGGCGGACCTCACCGAGGCGCGATCCTTGTACAGGCCGCAGGTGTCGACGTTCCTGCGAACCGGTCTTGGCAGTTCCGATCTATCCGACAACCGGATCCAGAACCAGGCAGGCGTGCGGGGATCGCAGCGCCTGTTCGATTTTGGCGATTCGCATTTTGCGCGCGCGGCGGCCCGAGCCGCCATAGCGGCGCGCGAGAAGGAAATCGAAGGTGCGCAAACGGCTGCGGCGCTCGGGGCCGGCGGCGACTATCTTGGCTGGCTGGAGCTCGGCGAGCGACTGGAGGCGACCCGCGAGCGCGAGGCTTATTTTGCGCGTCAGCTCCTCTCGACAACCGACCTGATCGACACAGGCGGTGCGACGATCGCGGACCGTGCAGACATCGAGGCGCAACTGCTCGAGGCGCAGTCGTCGCGCATCGAGCTTGAGTTCACGCGCGCGCGCTTTGCGAAGAGACTGGCGATCAATATCCGAAGTTCGGCGGCGCCCTGCGCCGTCGGGGGCGTATCCGCCACCTTGTCGGAGACTGTCAGCCCGATCCTCGCGCCCGACTTCAACCTCGACGCCGCAATCGATGCAAACCCTGAAATCCTCGCGCTTCGCCGGACGGCGGACGGTATGGACGCACAAGCCTCGCGCGAGGCGCGCAGTAGATATCCGATCCTCAGCCTGTCCGGTGTCGCATCCTATGCCGACGGCAATGTTTCGGGCGACGGCGGCCTGATAAGCCGTATGGGCATCGATCTCACCATGCCGCTCTATACCGGAAGCGCTCAGGCGGCGCGGGTTGCTGCCGCTCGGGCGCGCACCGACCAGTCGCTCGCACGCGTGGCGGAACGGAGGCGCGAGCTTGAGGAGATCGCAGCGGTGGGCATCTTGCGGGTCAACGCGCTCCGCGCGCAGGTAGAGCGACGCGAGAAGGCGCGTCAGGCCCGCGCCGACCAATTTGCGGCAGCCGAACGCCAGTTCGGCGTGGGGCTTCGAACCTTGCCCGAGCTCATACAAATCCGGCTACAGTTCGAAGCATCGGAGCTTGAGCGCATCGATTCCCGCTATACGCTCCTGAACGAGGAGTTGAGCCTGTCGAGCGTGGTCGGACAATTGCGGTCGCTGGCTGACAGTAGATAACAGGTCGACCGTTACCGCCCAACAGACTTGGGAGGGCAGTATGGCGAACCCCCAATGTGCGACGATGATGTGGACGCGTCGCACGACCTTCGAGGTGAAAAGGACGTGTGTTGACGTTAGACGGCGGATCAGGCGCTGATGCCGAAAATCTGAGGCTTGCCGCGATCGCGTCGGGCGACCGGGCGGCGATGAAACAGCTCTACGACGACCATTACGCCGGCCTTGTCCGGTTCGTTGAGGGCCGCGTGAACGGTCGGATCGAGGCGGCCGACGTTGTCCATGAGACCTTCATCGATGTATGGCGCCACGCGGCACGCTTTGAGGGACGATCATCGGTAAAGACCTGGATCTATTCGATCGCGCGGAACAAGTCGCTCGACAAGCTGCGCAGGGTCGGCCGCGAGGAGCAACTCGGCGACGACTTTGACGCTCCCGACCTTGATGCGGACGTCGAAGCGGCGGCAGAAGCTGCGCATGACGCCCAAAAGGTGCGCGAATGCGTTGCCAAGCTCGGCCAAGCGCACCGGCGAATGATCGAGTTGGCCTTCTTCGAAGACCTGAGCTACGCCGAAATCTCGCAGATCGAAGATATTGCCGAAGGCACGGTCAAGACGCGGATATTCCACGCAAAGCGCCTCCTCATGCACTGCCTCGGACGTCGCGCCGCGGCCGTTTGACCCCCAAGTCGGCCGCTCACTCCTCCGTAATAGATTCGACAATCTCGTCTCTCGCTCGCAGCTTTGCGACGCCATCCCGTTGGTGGCCCTTGTCGGCAAAACCTAAACGGTACAGACCAAGCGCGCTTGGTCCGTCGATGATCGTTGCGTCCGCGTCGAGCAGTGCCGAGCGGATAGCGCCTTCGCTCGCTTCAGGATGGAAGGCGACGCGGATGGAGTGGCCTTCGGCCGCTGCCTCGCCCGCGGTTTGGTAATCCGCCTCCGCCTCTTGCTGACTCGTCATATTCGGGATCACGGCAGCCTGCCAGGCAATGACGGCGAGCAGGGCCGCCGCCGCCATCTGTCCAAAATGCCAGTGGATGCGGCGCTTGTCTGATTTGGTGCCTTCGTCGACAGCATCCATCGCGCGCTCGAGGCGGGCCCAGCCAAACGCGCTTGCCTTCCCGATCGACTGATCGTCGCGCGCGGCGGCGATCCGCCGCAGCAGCGCGATCTCGTTCGCCAAAGCCGGATTTCTAGCCGCTTCGTTTGTCAAAGCGTCCGCGGCAGCGGGATCCAGTCGGCCCATCACATAATCGAGTAGCATCTCGTCAGACGGATATTCCATTTTTTCCTACTTCTTGTCTCGCTTGACCGGCGGGCCGTGCCTGACTAGCCAATCCAACTTCACTTCGTCGTCGCACCATAAGTTTAGGTTCACTCATGCGATACCCGCTACCGCGCGGCGGTCTGGCTAGGGACCGCCGCTGTGCATTGCCACGCGCGGCGACCTCTTGCCTCATCTTGCTTTCATGGGTCGCGTCTGCGCCGTTCGCCCTCGCGGAGCCGGCGGAAGAGACGGACGAAACCAGCGCCCGCGTCGATGTTGTTGCGTTTGGCGACATGCGGCTCAGAATCGACGAAAGCCGCGTCGGAGATGCCGCACGGGCTTCTGCCACGACCCTGCGAATTCGATCCGGGGTCGAGATGTCGCAGGGCGAACGGCTGTCGCTGCTCGCCGAAGCCGAAGGCGTCATAAACATCGCGAGTAATGATCCGGCGCGGCGCTTCATCCCTGATCGCGAAAGCATCGAACTCAATCGCTTGCAACTCGCTTACGCCGGCGATGATTTCAATATCAGCGTCGGGCGTCAGCGCCTCGAATTTGGCGACGAACGCTTCGTGGGCTCCGCCGGTTTCCGGCAGGGCGACCAGACATATGACGCTGTCCGGTTCACCGCGCGAGGCCCCTCGGGCATCGGATTTGACGCCGCTTATGTCGGACGGGTCAATCGATTTGTCTCTTTCCCCAGCGCGCCAGAAAAACTGACCGGCGACACGCTGCTCCTGAACTCGGGCTTTCCTCTGCCATTCGGTACGGGAACCGCCTTCTATTATGCGATGGATCTCGCCAGCGGATCCGGCCCGGTAATCGATCGCCGTCTTTCGAACGAGACATATGGCGTCAATTGGCTGGGGGGAATCCACCGCCACGGCCTCGATTTCGAATGGCGCGTCGATCTCGCGCGGCAACGCAATCATGCGGGTAATCCGCTTCGCTACCGTTTGGGATATAGCAGGCTGCGTTTCAAACTGGACGCGGGCGTTGCTGCCCTGATCGTCCATCGCGAGCGCTTGGGGGGTGACGGCGTCGCCGGATTTCAGATGCCGCTAGGGAGTAATCATGCGTTTCTGGGATCGGCGGAGCTCTTCGTGAGAACGCCGCCGAGCGGCGTGCTCGACCAGTCCATCGAGGGCATCGTGCGAACCCCTGGGCTCGGCCCGTTACGCGGTGTCGCATTGTCGGTGCGTCGGCACCAGTTCAACGCCGCACTGGGGGGCCTGCGGCTGGGGAGCGAATGGGATGTTGCCGCGAGCGCGCAACTGGGCGCCTATCGCATTTCCGTCGAACGGGCGGATTATTCTGCGGCGAACTTCGGCAGGAATACCCGTCGTTTCTGGTTCACGCTTGCTCGTAATTTTTAGGTGCGGCGCCAGCGCTTCCCCGGATCAGGCCCTTCGCGGTGCGCCGCCGCGGACGCACACTTAAAAGTGATTGAACCCTTTTCGGGATCGGAACGACGAAGCGAATATTGAGGAGACTTCGGCGTGCGAAGATTTTGGGCTTGCATAGCTGCGACGCTGTTCCTGCTTACGGCCGGGGGATGCGAGCGTTTCGTGCCGTTGTCGGCATCACCGGCGCAGGTCGCGAAGGATGCCGGGGAAGTCGTCGACGACAGCCAGATCGTTGTGCTCGCCCGAACCGGTGCCGCGGCGGAATCGCTCGTGTCAAAAGCCCAGCAGGCTGGCTTCACGTTGATCGAGCGCGATACGCTCGACGGGCTCGGTCTGAGAATGCTGGTCTTCAAGATTCCATCGGGAATGCTCGGTCCGGCAGCTATTCGTCAACTGGAAGCCTTCGAGCCCGGCGTCACGGCAGGCGTAAACCATGCTTACACGCTCAGCCAGGCCCGCGCGCCGCGGCCCCGCGTCTTTGCGTCGCGCAAACTGAGCTGGCCCGACCAGGGGTGCGCGTCGCGATTTCCCGCCATCGGAATGATCGATGGACCGGTCGATATCGACGAGCGAAGTCTCGCAGGAGCCCGCGTTCAGCAGCGCATATTCGGTGGCCAGCCGTCCGGGGAAAGCCTCGATCACGGGACAACGACGGCTGCGATATTGATCGGGGAGGGACGCCTTAGGCGAACGCAGCTGTACAGCGCTTCCGTGATCGCGGATTATCGACAGCGAAATCAGGTGGCGAGCGTCGACAATTTGCTTCGGGCGCTGAACTGGATGAAAATTTCTCGCGTCAGGCTCGTTAATATCAGCCTCGAGGGGCCGTATAACCGATTGCTCGATAGGGGATTTCAGCAGGCACTTGGGGACGGAATGATAGTCGTGGCATCGGTTGGAAATGGTGGACCACAAAGCCCGCCTCGCTTTCCGGCGAGCTTCGCGGGCGTTGTCGGTATTACGGCCGTCGATGCAGGCAACGCCATCTATTCGAGCGCGGCGCGCGGCGGTCAGGTCGACTTCGCGGCTCCCGGAGTAGATGTCTTCGTTCCGACGGATGCCGGTGGTCGTTATGTCACCGGAACGTCGGTTGCAGCGCCCTTCGTAACGGCAATCATTGCGGCACAGTCGTCGCCGCGCGATTCTGTGAAGTCGATAACCGCCGGTCTGGCACGCTCGTCGGTGGATCTGGGGGTTCGCGGGAGAGATACGATTTATGGCTCCGGCCTCGCGCGTCTGGCGGCTACGTGCGGCTGAATCCGTTGCGTTTTCAACAAAGGTTTGCGCGCTTTTTGGGGCGTGCGCGGGAAGGCGGCCGCGAAGCTTAGCCTCGGCGCGGCGCTCGCCATGAATATCGAACGCGCGATCGGTCGTCCAAAATCGGTTGGGCGCTGAAAAAGGGGTGAGCATGTTTCGGGTCATCGAATGTGTCGTGGGGCAACATGATTGGCGGCTGGTAGTCCTGGCTGCCATCGTCTGTCTGCTCGGGAGCGCCTCATTGTTCCTGCTGCTCCGGCGTTCGCTGGATTGTGCCGAAGCGCGCCGCCGGCAATGGATTGCGGTTGCGGCGCTTGCCGCTGGCGTTGGCGTATGGGCCACGCATTTCCTCGCCATGCTGGCCTATGATGGATCGACGCCGCTTCGTTTCGATCCAGGCATTACGGCGCTCTCTGTCGCGATCGCGGTGCTTGGCTATTGGGCCGCATTTCTCGTCGCAGGCCGAGGCTTTACGCTCTTGCCAAGCATTGCAGGCGGAGCACTTGGGGCGCTTGGCGTCGCGGCGATGCACATGACAGGAATGGCGTCGGTCGTCGGGCCTGTCGTCGTGCGATATGACTTTGGGGCAATCGCGGCCGCCGTTGCGGTAAACGCAGTTTGTTTCGCGCTCGCTTTCGCCGCCTTCGGCCGCCTCGGGGGCAGCCTCAAAATAGCTGTGCCTGCGTTGCTCGCTGTTCTCGGCGTCGTCGCTCTTCATTTTACCGCCATGTCGGCGACCGTTCTCGCGCCCGATCCCACGCGCAATGTCCCGGCCATGGTCGCCGGTCATGGGTGGCTGGTCGCCGCCATAACGGCAGCCACGCTCGGTCTCATCGCGCTTGTGCTCGTGGTTGCTCTGCTGGACCGGATGCTGACCGACCTGCGGGGCTTGACCGAAGCGACGCTCGAAGGTCTCGCGATATTGAAGAGCGGACGCATCATGGAAGCCAACGGCCAGCTCGCGGATCTCCTGGGTGTCGATCCGGCAAACCTTGTCGATACCGAGGCTTCGCGCTGGTTCCGCCTTGCCGATGGCCTCGATCTGACGATCTCGCACGACGATCCGGTCGAGGCCGAACTCGTGCGCGCCGATGGGGACACGCGCTTCGTAGAGATCGCGACCCATGCGGTTGAGTATCGCGGTCGGTCACGGCAGGTGCTTGCGGTGCGCGATCTGACTGCACGGAAAGTTGCGGAACGCCAGGTCGAGCATCTTGCGACGCATGACACGCTTACCGGCCTTCCCAATCGCGCGCGTTTTACCGCGCTTCTTGAAGGGCTTATCGGTAGCGGAAAAGGCTTCGCTCTGCTGGCCCTTGATCTCGACCGGTTCAAGGCGGTGAACGATCTCTTCGGGCATAGCGCCGGCGACGCGATACTCTGCCGCGTTGCAGACCTGCTTCGCGACATTGCTGACGAAAATGATCTGGTCGCCCGGATCGGCGGCGACGAGTTCCTGATCATTCAGCGGGATGTCGGAGATGCCGAAAAGGCCCAGTCGCTTGTAAGATCGATCCTCGACGGCTTCGCGCGCGAGATGGATATCACGCGGGATCCGATGGCGGTCGGTGTGAGCATCGGCGTGGCGCTCTATCCGGCGGATGGCGAAGAGGCGTCCGCGCTGCGTCATAAAGCCGATGTTGCACTTTACCGCGCGAAAGAATGCGGCCGCGGCATCGCCTGCTTTTTCGATCTCGAGATGGACCGGATCGTCCGCAACCGCCGCGAGCTCGAGCATGACCTCCGCCACGCAATCGCTCGCGGAGAACTCAGCCTCATGTTTCAGCCGCTCGTCGCAACGGCAGGCAAGCAAATCGTAGGCTATGAAGCGCTGCTCCGCTGGACCCATCCCACTCGGGGATCGATTACGCCCGACATTTTCATACCGATCGCGGAGGATGTCGGTGCGATTATCCCGATCGGCGAATGGGTTTTGCACGAGGCGTGCGCTGCCGCAATGAGGTGGCCGCCCCACATCAGCGTAGCGGTCAATGTATCCCCGATTCAGTTCCAGCTCTCTAACCTTGCCGGAGTTGTTGAGCGTGCGCTTCGGGTGAGCGGTCTCGACGCCGCCCGGCTCGAACTCGAAGTCACCGAGAGCGTGATGTTGCGCAACCGTGCCAGCGCACTTTCAACGCTGCATCAGCTCAAGGATCTCGGCGTGCGGATCGTTATGGACGATTTCGGCACCGGCTATTCGTCGCTCAGCAATCTTCAGGCGTTTCCGTTCGACAAGATCAAGATCGATCAGAGTTTCGTCAGCCATGTCACCGACGATGAATCGGCACGCTCGATCATTCGCGCAATCGTCGCGCTTGGTCGAAGCCTTGACTTGCCTGTCGTCGCAGAAGGTGTCGAGACCGAAGAGCAGCGCCAGATGGTCCTCGAAGAGGGCTGCCCGCAGGCGCAGGGATTTCTGTTCGGCAGTCCGGCAAAAGCCGTTGTGTATTTCCCTGCAGCGCTGAGAGCCGTGGAAGAGACGGCGCAGACACGCTTGGCGCCGCGAACGCGACAGTCCTGACACCGCAGTTAATGGCGCGCGGAACATCCTGGTCGGAGACCGGGCCGGCTTGATCATCTTCCGGGCGTGGTGTCCGCGCTGGACCAGAAGCGCTGGGCTCTGGTTATCGGGATGCGCAAGCGCAGCGCCCGGATAATTGTCGGTGGACGAAAATTTAGCTCGTGGTCAGCGCTGACGCGCCTCGGCGGAATGGACGCTGCGGGCGAAAGTTCTGCCGGTCTCATCTGGCTCAATATGGCCAGGCTGGTTCGTGAGCAATTTTTCTCGCGTGATTTTGAACCCGCCCGCGCTCGTCAGTCACTAAAATCTGTCGAGTGGTGAAGCAAACCCGCCGCCGTGCGGCGCCCGCGATTGATGCCAAGCCACTTGAAGGCCTAACGCAAGTTTGGAGGTCTGATCGAACGATCCCAAGCCATTATCTAGAGGCTCATCGAGCTGTCGGCTTGTCCCACGAACAGATATGGAGAGACACGATGTATATCTCGCAGCTGGTAACCTTAGCTTCTGCGTTCCTGCTTTCAAGCGACGGATCCACGGAATCCGGGCAGAGCAGCCAGCACGTAGCGGCGGTCCTGGCTCTGTTTGGCGAGCCGGATTCCACATTTCTGGCCGCGGCTCACGCAGAGGGCGCGCAAATCTACGAATGCCGCAGAGGAACCGGCGGCGACCTGTCCTGGACGTTTCGCGAACCCGTAGCGACGCTTCAAAGGGGAGGAAAGACGGTCGGCATCCATTCGCGCGGGCCACGCTGGGCATTCGAAGGCGGTGAGGTGTTGCATGCGAAGCCGATCACGTCCTTACCCCCGATCGCATCGTCGGACATCCCTTGGCTTTTGCTCAAGGTCAGCGGCCATGAGGGCGAGGGCCCGCTGCGATCGGCACGCCTCATACTCCGCGTGGCGACGCAGGGCGGCGCCCTGACAGGAAGCTGCCTGCAGGAAGCGAAGCTCCGGAGCGTTTCCTATTCTGCCGACTATATCTTCGTTGAATGAAGAAAATGTAAGAGCGGCAGGGGAGGATTCCTTGAGTTAAGCGGTGCGTCTGCTTGCAGGAACCGCGCACTAGATATGGCAGTCTGGACGGCCTGTCGAAAGGGGACCGGATCCCGACTGGTCGGATTTACGACCGCCGCCGGCGGATCGACACGGCGTCTGGTCGCCCGCGATGAACAGTCGTCGCGGCATGTCCATATCTCTCGGCGTGAAGGCCGCCGGCCGGTCGCAAAGTGCACCGGCCGGATGCTCTGGCCCTTCGTTTAGCTCAAGCTGCCGCGTATCCGTTCGAGCCAACCTCCGACCGTCTCTAAAAGCTGGTGCCCTTTGCCGAACAGGCCGTCAATTTCATATTCTGCTGCCTCGCGACTCGTTCCCCGATCGTCCGGAAGCGGCGGAAGGATATGAGCGTAATAGCTCTTGTTGAGAAGCCGGTGCAGCAATCGCTCGCCCGGGAATGGCTCGCCATTGTTGAGCGCGCGCGCCGCCTTGAGCAAGTTACGAATATCATATTGCGTGGGACTGAGGTCCGGGACCTGCTTCCTGAGGTTGAGCAGCGTATAGACACCGACCCGCGCCGTGCGGATCGAACTGTCCATCGTAAAGACAATATCGTTCGACGTCTCGACGAACTGTCCCATCAGCGCGAGATTGGTGCAGCCCGCAGGCACGACATGCGGCCGGTCGCCCGCGGCGCGCGGCATGAACATCGACGTGATATAGGGCATCAGGGCGAGGCGCGCCTTGGTGTTGGCCGCGACTGTTTCGATCTGGTCGGCGATACCCAAGTGGTAGCAAAGCTCTGCGAGTATCTCGCGTCCGGTGCAGGCCGGCATTGGCTTTTTGATATGGTTGCCCTCCTTGTCCATAAGCAGGGCATAGACCCACAGTACGAGCACATCTTTCGGCTGATCGGGGAAATGCGGCTGACGATTGCAGGTGATGCTCATCACCCAGTTGGAGTCGGTGAAGGTGATGATCCCGCCGGTCACCGTCTTTCCCGAATAGGGATCGTTGACCGACAATTCTTTTAGCCTGTCGACGAGCGGCGATGGCTTGCAGGTCAGCGTGACCGATTCCCACATCGACTTGTCGATATCTCCATAGAATTTCTCGGGCTTGCCGAAGACTTCCGATTTCTTGGCGAGATTCCGCCAAAGCGCCCAGTCGCTGTCGTCCCCCGGGTCGTTGCGTTCGCGTTCGAGGATCGGCGCACGGTCCATATCTCCATAAGCGGTTCCCTCGGTCATCGAGCCCGTCAGCGCAAAGACGACGTCGGTGTCGGCGACGGGGATGAGGCTATCGGCACCAACCACTTTTGTCCGGATCGCCGTGACCGTCCGCGTTTCGCCCTCGACCTTCATGTCGAGATCATATGCGCGCGTTCCGAACTGGACCTTCACGCCCTTGCTCTTGAGATGATCGACCAGAGGTCGCACGAAGCTGTCATATTGATTATATTTGGGGAAAACGAGCGCCGACAAGTCGGTAAGCCCATCGAGCGCGTCGAGGAAGCGGTGCATATAGAGCTTCATTTCGAGCAGGCTTTGCCAATTTTCGAACGCGAACATCGATCGCCAGAGAAACCAGAAATTGGTTTCGAGGAAGCCAGCGCTGAAATATTGCTCGATCGTGATGTCGTCGAGATCTTCCTTGCGCTTGAGGAGCAGCCGGATGATCTCCCACTGCTGCGACTTGGAGAGGCCGAGCGTCGAAAAGTCGCGGATCTCGCCCTGCCGGTGCATGAGGCGCGCTTTGGAATAATTGGGGTCATTATCGTTGACGAGACGATACTCGTCGAGAACGCTGTAACCATCGGGCAGCTCGAGCGCCTGAATGTCCTGGAACATGTCCCACAGATTATCATAATTCCAGTTCATCTCGCGGCCGCCGCGGATGATATAGCCGTCCTCGGGATTGCCGGCGCCGTCGAGCGAACCACCTTCGATCTGCATCGCGTCAAGGACGGTGATGTCCTCGCCCGCCATTCCGCCGTCGCGAATGAGGTAGAAGGCTGCTGCCAGACCTGCGATGCCGCTTCCGATGATCCACGCCTTGCGACTTTCGACCTGATTTCCGGGCACGGGCCGATTGCGCATATAGGCACCCATCATGTCCGGCGGGGGCAGGGTATTGAGCGCGCGGTTAGCCCAATATGCTGCCGTTGCGTCATTCTCGACTGTGAAGCCGGTGGCGGTATCGGGTTCGACTGCCGGGCGGTCTGACATTTGATTTCTCCTTGGAAAAATGGGAGGTTAAGTCGAATTGACGCTATGTTTTGCTCAGCCTTCGACTTGGGGCAATGAGCTTGTACCGCCTGCTGCGGGAATCTTGTCCGTTTCGGCATGATCAGGCACTGCCCTTATGGGGCGGAACGGTGTGGCGCCGCTAGTCCAGGCCCGGCGTGCCCCCGGGAGGCGTTTCGGAAACCGCTGTGTCCGTCTCGTCTGCCACATGCGAGCTCTTCCGATCGGGGGCCACGGCCTCGACGACCGCATCCGCCTCGCTTTCGGCTGGCGGTGCTGCGGTGCATCCCGCGGTGCTCCCTATCAGCGCGGCGGAGATTATCATTCTGGTCCGCATACTGCCTCCTTCGGGTCGTTGTCTGCGCTGCTCCAAATATCGCGCTATCTCTGCGCAGCGTTCGCCAAACCGGTGTCATGCAACTTCAGCGTCGGGGCCATGCCGGCCGTCCAGATTGAATTCGCCAATTTCCTGATGCAGCGCATGGACCGTTGCAAGCGGTGATCTCGCGGCGTCTTGACGAGGTTCCTCGAGCATGCCTTCCCATTTGGTGATGACCGACGTCGCCACCGCATTGCCGACGACGTTGGTCGCGGTGCGGCCCATGTCGAGGAACTGGTCGATCGCGAAGATCAGCGCGACGCCCTCGACCGGCAGGTCGAACATCGCGAGCGTCGCCGTGATCACGACCAGGCTGGCGCGCGGGACCGCGGCGATCCCCTTCGACGACACCATCAAGGTCAGCAGGATCAGGATCTGCTGCGTCATCGACAGTTCGATATTATAGGCCTGCGCGATGAAGATCGTCGCGAAGCTGGCGTACATCATCGATCCATCGAGGTTGAAGCTGTAGCCCAGCGGCAGCACAAAGCCCGAAATGCGGCGCGGCACGCCGAAGCGGTCGAGCTGTTCGAACAGCTTGGGCATCGCGGCCTCGGATGAGGCGGTCGAGAAGGCGATCAGCAGCGGCTGGCGGATGTAGGAGATCAGCGAGACGATACGTCCGCGCAGGAAGATCGCGCCGACGCCGAGCAGGATGATCCACAGCACGATCAGCGACAGATAAAATTCGGTGACCAGCTCGGCATAGGTGCCAAGGATGCCGAGGCCATATTTGGCGACGACCCCCGCGAGCGCGCCGAACACCGCGATCGGAGCAAGACGCATCACATAGCCGGTAATCTGGAGCATCAGTTCGGCAAGCGCCTCGGCACCGCGGAGGAGCGGCTTGCCCTTGTCGCCGATCGCCGTCAGGCCGACGCCCGCGAACAGTGCAAAGACCAGGATCTGGAGAACGTTATTGTCCGCCATTGCCTGGAAGATGTTTTTCGGGAAGACATGCTCGATGAACTCGAACAGATCGAGTTTCTCGACCTCACCCACTTCGGCAAGCGAATGCGCCCCGACGGTGAAGTTCAGGCCGGCGCCGGGCTGGAAGAAATTGACCATGATCAGGCCAAGGCTGATCGAAATCAGGCTGGCGAGGATGAACCAGGTAATCGCGCGGGTGCCGATGCGGCCGAGTGCCGAACTGTCGCCCATATGCCCGATGCCCGCAACCAGCGTGCCGAGAATCAACGGCGCGACGACCAGCTTGATCAGGTTGAGGAAGATCGTCGAGAGCGTGCTGAAGCTGCGCAGCCAATATTCGAAAGCCTGGCTGTCGGCGGGGACATACACCCGGACCAGATAGCCGGCGCTGACCCCGAGGATCATCCCGATCAAAATGTACAAAGTCAGGCGATGGCCCATGAGTGCTCCTCCGTCCTGCCATGCGGATTTTCGTGTCTTTCCTTTCAGTCGGCCGGGCCGCACTCAAGGTTCATTCAAGCCAAATGGAACCCGGCCATTGATCTCGATCCGGCAACCGAGGGCGCGGGCACGCCCGCACGAAGTGGCGAGGCCTTTGGAGCTTGAGTGAAGGCAGACCGATGACGAATAAATGCATGCGGCGATGGCCGCCGAAGCACGGGTGTATGGCGCGCATAACGTTAGCCAAGTGACGCAGTTGCCGCTTTTGCGGCACCGCAGGCGGCGAACGCTTAGGCTCCCTACTTCGCCTGAGGCCTACCGACGAACAATCTGGACAAGCGCGGCGCGCGCTCTATTCCGGCGCTTCGGCTGCGCGCGTCACGATTCCGTAGCGGTAAATTTGAACCCAATCGCAGACGCTGGCGACAAAAAGAGAATGATTGTCGGCGGCGGCAATCGCAACGGGAACGATGATGATCGTAGAATTGCTGACCAGCGGCGGGGGCAGACGCGCCGGCACCGCAGATATGGAAGTAGGGAACGCGCGCCGTGCGGAGCAAAAGAGGGCGGGACGATTCGGTTGTCCGGCCCGTCGGAATGTTTGCAAAGATGACTGAAGGGGAACCACTCTACCTCTTCTGCTACGGCACATTAACCCGTCCGGAAGAGCAGCTGTCTGCATTGCCGCGCGCCGTCGATGGCATGCCGGATTCATTGCCAGGATACCGGCTCGTCGCATCAGAGCCGTCCCACGTCGATCGATCGGCGGCAGGCGAATCTTCGCGTCCGGTTGCAGTTTCAAGCGCAGATCGACGCGATAGCATTTCGGGGATGCGATACCGCGTCAGCCCGGAGGATGTGTGGGCGGCCGATGTCCATCATGTTCCGCGCTACGAACGGTCCCGGGTTCATCTGGCATCGGGGGTCGAAGCCTTTGTATATCTGCAGCCCGGCCGCCAAGACGCAGCGCGAACACTTGAGGGCCTGATCGCGGCAGAGCAGCGGGCACTCTCGCTCCTCGACATCATCGAAAGTCGCGGCATTGTCGCGCCGGGCCGGTCCGAACTTGAAATCGAGCGCGACATCTTCAGCATCGCTTCGGCCCAGTTTGGCGTCACGGCCCATTGGCACGATCGTGTCGTACGCGCCGGACCAAATACACTATGCGTTGCCGGTGAGAGCGCGCCTGAACAAATCGTTGGCAAGGACGACATCGTGTTTCTCGACCTTGGCCCGGTCTTTGGCGACTGGGAGGCGGACGTCGGGCGAAGCTATGCGGTAGGCAGCGATCCCGAAAAAATTCGTCTCGTCGCCGATCTCGATATCGTATTCGATGCGGTCCGTGCCCGTTATATTGCCGATGACGCGATAACCGGAGCCCGGCTCTATGCGATTGCAGTGGAAGAGGCCGAAAGGCGCGGCTGGCGCTTTGGCGGCAGGATCGCGGGGCATCTGGTCGGGAAGTTCCCCTATGCTCGGTCGCCTGCCGGGCGCGACGGCGGCCGGATCAGCCCTGCAAACGCGCAGCGCATGCGCGATCCGGATGCGCTGGGCAGACCGAGAAACTGGATATTGGAAATTCACCTTGTGTCGCCCAATGGCAATTTCGGGGGATTTTGCGAGCGCCTGTTACTGCCGAGCTAGAGCCCGTGCCATGGCGGGAGGGGCGACTTGAACAATCTTCCCTGGTACGGATCCCGTTGAATGCTGCTGCGTAACGCAAGGGTACGAGCAGCATAGCTTTCGGGAGCCGGGGGCGGGGGATGCGAACGACTCTCGTAACAGCTGCCCAAGATGGCGGGTGATTCGCCATTTGTGTGAATTATCGCATTCAGTTGAGAATTTAGTGCGATAATCCGCGTTTTCTTGATTTGTGATATGGTGTAGTTTTTCATATTTTATATAAATAACAGATGTTTAATTCACATTTGCTCGAACCCTCGTTTCTTATTCGGTACCAAATTACGATCTCCTCGAATGGCGCAACGACGCCATGCCGCTGTGGGGCCGATATGGGAGAGAGTTATGATCTATCGAGTTGTGCGCACACGCCTGATGCTCTCGGCTTGCGTGCTGGCTTTTCCAGCCGCGGCGCAGGCGGCGGATACAACCGTCACCGGGAACCGTACGACTGTCGTGAATGCGGCGGGCAGCGATGTCGTGACGATCGAGGCGGGCGCCTCGATCATCGTGACGGGGGTTCGCGGGATCAACTATAACGGCCCACCGACCGGAGCCGGACCGGTGATCAACAACCGCGGCACGGTCGATGCGATCGCCAATGCCGATGGCCGCGCGATCGACACCCAGACCGCGACCACCGAACGCTCGATCACGATCAACAATTTCTCGACGGGCATATTCCGGTCGACGCAGGATGCGATCCGCATCCTGAATTCGGGCACGGACGTCACCGCCGCTACGCTGGTCACGATCAACAACGCCGGCCTGATCCAGTCGACGGCTGGGCAAGGCATCGACCTGGCCTCGATCCCCAGCGCTACCGTATCGATCACCAACAGTGGGACCATCCGCGGCACTGCAGGCATTTTGGCGGGTGCGGCAACGATCGACAGCAGCGGCACCATAGCGGGCACCGCAACGACATCGTCGGGTGCCGGAGGTTCGGCGAGCAACGGCGAGGCGATCCGCCTCAATGGTTCGGGAAACAGCAATATCACGCTGCGCGCGGGGAGCATAACGACGGGCACTGGCGATGCGGGCAACGCCATTTTTCTGACCGGCGGCAACAATATCGTCACGGTCGAAACCGGCGCGACCGTCAACGGCGCGATCCGAGCGGGCGCGGCAAGTTCGGGTGGTATCGACACGCTGAACCTGACTGGCAGCGGTGCGGCGATCCTGCCCGGCGTACAAAATTTCGATCGCATCAATTTCCAGTCGGGCGACTGGACGCTGCTCTCGTCGGCATTCGCGACGGCGCAGGGCGCTTCGATCGCGAGCGGCGCGATCGTGCGCTACGGCGATGGCGGCACGAATGGCAATATTTCAGGCTCGATCGAGAATGAAGGGCGGCTGATCTATAACCGCTCCGACACTTTAACCCAGCTCGCGACCGGTGCGATCACGGGCGGCGGTACCGTCGAGATCGTAGGAACGGGCCGCCTCGCCCTGACGACGACGAATAGCTGGACGGGCGCGACGCTGATTACCAACGGCGCGCTGCGCGGCGATGCTGCCGATGTCTTTTCAGCATCGTCGGCGGTCGTCATCGGGGCTGACGGGACGCTCGACCTCAACGGCTTCGACCAGAGTGTTGCCAGCATCGCTGGTACGGGCGCGATCGCGACCAACTCGGCCGACAATAGCGTCGGCGGGACGCTGACCACCGGCGGCAGCAACGGTTCGACCAATTTTGCCGGGCGGATCAGCGGCCGCGGCGGATTGACCAAGGTTGGTAGCGGTACGCTGACATTGTCGGGGTCCAATACATTCCTCGGAACCACGCGCTTGGCTGGCGGCGGCCTTTTGGTGACGGGCGCGCTTGCGGGCGATGTGCTCGCGGAGACCGGAACGCGATTTGGCGGCAGCGGCACCATCGGCGGTCTGGTGACCATCGCCGACGGCGCGCGGCTCGCGCCCGGCGCCGGCGGCGTCGGCACCCTTACGGTCGGCGGGCTTACGCTCAATTCGGGATCGATCCTCGATTTCGAACTTGGCGCTCCCGGCGACCCGGCGGCGAGCGACCGTATCCAGGTCAACGGCGACCTCGTGCTCGACGGCACGCTCAATGCGTTCGACGTTGGCGGTTTCGGTTTCGGCGTTTATCGGCTGATCGACTATAGCGGCGCGATAACCGACAATGGCCTTCTGGTCGGCACGGCTCCGGCGGGCGCCGACATTTCCCTGCTTTCGATCCAGACGAGCATCGCGGGACAGGTCAATTTTGTCTATGGCGATGCAGGCACCGGCGTTCCGCTGGTGCAATTCTGGGATGGCGCGCAAACGGCGCCCGATGGCGCGATCGCGGGCGGCTCGGGCAGCTGGACCAACGCCGCCACGAACTGGACGCGCGCGAATGGCACCGCCAATGATGCGTGGAATAGCAATTTCGCGGTCTTCCAGGGCCCTGCGGGAACGGTGACGGTCGATGATGCGATCGCCTTTTCCGGCATGCAGTTCTTGACGAACGGCTATGTTATCGGTGGCGGTAGCGGCAACCTGGGGATTACCGGCACCAGCGCGACGATCCGGGTCGATCCCGGGGTGCGCGCCGAGATCGGCGCCTCCGTCACTGGAGCGGGCGGCCTCACCAAGGTCGACAGCGGCACGCTCATCCTGTCGGGGGTGAACACTTATGCGGGAACGACCAATGTCGCGGGCGGCACGCTTGTTCTGCGCGGCAGCGTTGCAGGCGCCGTCGATATCGCGTCGGGCGCGACGCTCACGGGTACGGGAAGCGCGGGCGGGCTCCTCACGATTGCGAATGGCGGCTCGCTCGCACCGGGAGAGGGCGGTATCGGATCGCTGACCGTCGGCGGTCTGAGGTTGGGGACGGGTTCGATCCTCGCTTTCGACTTCGGAGCGCCCGGAACGAGCGATCATATCCAGGTGAACGGCAATCTGACCCTGGATGGCACGCTAAACGCGGCCAATGCGGGTGGCTTCGGCATCGGTGTCTATCGCCTGATCGACTACACCGGAACGCTTGCCGACAATGGCCTGCTCGTCGGGACGATCCCGGCGGGTTTCGACCCGAGCCAACTCAATATCCAGACCGCTACCGCTGGACAGGTCAACCTCGTCGTCGATGCCGTGATCCCGGAAATCCAGTTCTGGGACGGCGCCAATGTAACGGGCAACGGCATTGTCAACGGCGGCTCAGGCAGCTGGACCAACGGCGCCCGCAACTGGGCCGACGCCGCAGGCAACAACAACAATCGCTGGGACAGCCGTTTCGCGGTGTTCCAGGGTGCGGCAGGAACGGTGACCATCGATGACGCGATCGCGGTCACCGGCATGCAGTTCATGACCGACGGCTACCGCATCGCGCCGGGCAGCGGCACGCTGACCATCGCGCCGACGAATACGAATATCCGGGTCGATCCCGGCGTCACCGCGGAAATATCGGCCGCGCTTCGCGGCACGGGCGGTTTGACGAAGCTCGACAGCGGCACGCTGCTGCTGTCGGGTGCCAACAGCTATGGCGGCGCAACCACCATAAACGGCGGGACGCTGCGCGTGCTTGGCGGGTCGGCGATCCCGGCGACAAGCGCGGTCACCGTCGCGACCGGCGCGACGCTCGACATCGCGGCGCCGCAAACGGTCGGGACGCTTTCGGGCGCCGGGTCGGTGCGCCTCTCGGGCGGTACGCTGACGACGGGCGGCACCGGGGCCTCGACGACTTATTCGGGCATCATGTCGGGCGGCGGCGGGCTGATCAAGGCTGGCGCGGGCACGATGACGCTTACCGGCGTGAACAGCTTCACCGGGGCGACGACCGTGACCGGCGGCGCACTCGCACTCGGCCCCGGTAGCTCGATCGCGGCCAGCAGCGGGCTCAACCTGTCCGCCTCGGGGGCGACCTTCGATATCGCGGCAGCCGGCAATCAAAGCCTTTCCGGTCTTTCGGGCGTCACGGGGTCGCGCATCCTGCTTGGGGCCGGCAATCTCACCGTGAACAATGGCTCGGCGGCGACCTTTGCCGGGGTCGTCTCGGGCACCGGCGGCATCGTCAAGGCCGGCAGTGGGACGCTGACGCTTTCGGGGACAAGCAGTTATACGGGCGCGACGACGGTCAATGGCGGGGTTCTCGTCGTCGACGGCGCGCTCGCATCGACCGTGACTGTCGCATCGGGCGCGCGCCTGCTCGGCAGCGGCCGGATCGGCGGTCTCATCGTCGGCGGCACGCTCGCGCCTGGCAATTCGATCGGAACGCTGACGATCGCCGGCAACGCGACCTTCCAGCCGGGATCGACGCTTGAGGTCGAGACGCTCGCAAACGGCAGCGCCGACCTCGTCACCGCTACCGGATCGGTCACGATCAACGGGGGCACCGTGGCGGTGCGCCAGCTCGATACGAGCTATGGCGTGCGCACCGAATATCGCATCATCACCGCGGGCACGACGCGCAGCGGAACATTTGCGGGCGTGACCAGCGACCTCGCCTTCCTGACCCCGACGCTCGGCTACACCGACAATGCGGTCAATCTGCTCCTGACGCGCAACGATGTGGATTTTTCGGCAATCGCGGCGACGGACAACCAGTCCGCCGTAGCCGAAGCCGTCGAGGCCCAGCGCGGCGGCCAGCTGTACGATACGATCATCGGTTTCAATGCCACGGCGGCGCAGGGCGCCTTCGATCAGCTATCGGGCGAGATACACGCCGATGTGGCAGGATTTGCCGTCCGCGATGCACAGTTGCTGCGCGATGCGGTGCTGGATCGGACGGCCGCGGCCGGCGATGGCACGGGGCTTTGGGCCAGGTTCAGCGCGACGCGTACGCGCGCCGCAGGCGGCGAGGGCGTCGCGCGCGCATCGGACAAGGCAACAGCCTTTCTCGGCGGGATCGACGCCGACCTCGGCATGGTGCGGATCGGGCTGGCGGGGGGCTACACCCAGTCGGACATCCGTCTGGGCGCGCGGGCGAGCGAGGCCGACCTCGACAGCGTTCATGTCGGCGCTTATGCCGCCGGGAGCGTCGATGCGCTGCGGCTGCGCGCGGGCCTTTCCTGGTCGAGCCACAAGATCGACACGCGGCGCGACGTGCTGTTCGGCGGTTTTGCCGACCGGCTCGAGAGCCAGGGCGACGGCACGACCTGGCAAGGCTTTGGCGAGATCGGTTGGCGCATGGGCGACGATCGCATATGGATCGAGCCCTTTGCGGGGGTATCGGCGCAGCGGGTCCGGATCGACGCGATTGCTGAAACCGGCGCCGCGGCGGCGCTAACGGCGGACCGGGTGAAAGGCACGGCACTTGATGGCACCGCAGGCCTGCGCACCGCTGCCGACCTGCCGCTCGACGGGAATCTGCGGGTCCGCCTCGACGGCGCTCTGTCGGTCCGGCATGCCTTTGATTCGGCCTCGCGGCTGCGCGACATGGCGTTCGTCGGCCAGCCAGCCGTTTTCGGCGTAGAAGGCGCTTCATTCGGCGGCACCGGGGTTGTCGCACGGTTCGGCGCGTCTTTCGCGGTTCTCGGCGGCGAGATCGGCGTCGCCTATGAAGGCGAGTTCGCCGGAGGCTATCGCCGCCACGGGCTGCAGGCCGCGGCGAGTTGGAGGTTCTGATGCGTATATTGCTTGCATTTCTGTTCATGCTGCTTGGCGCCGGCGTCGCCGCCGCGCAAACCGGGCCGGCCGCGCCGCTTGCACCCGGCAAAGGCGATTTCGCCTTCACCGGCTGGGCCGGACCGCCGCTCCGGATATTCTACCAACTGCCCGATGCGGTGACCGAAAAGACGCCGATACTGTTCGTCTTTCATGGGGTGCAGCGCGACGCCGCGAATTATCGGGACGAGTGGGCGCGTTACGCGCGCGACCGCGGCTTCATCGTCATCGCCCCCGAATATGGAGCTGCCGATTTTCCCGGCGCCGAAGAATATAGCAGCGGCGGCTTTCTCGCGCCGGACGGTAGCGTCCGGCCGCGAGCGCAGTGGAGCTTTGCAGCGATCGAACCCTTGTTCGACGAGGTGAAGGCGCGCACCGGCACCCGCGTTCCGCGTTATATTCTCTATGGTCATTCGGGCGGTGCGCAATTCGTCCAGCGCTATATGCTGATGATGCCCGAGGCGCGTGTTCTGCGGGCGATTGCCGCCAATGCCGGCTGGTATACCATGCCCGACCTCGACACCGAATTTCCTTATGGTCTCAAGGGCTCACCGGTGGACAGGGCGGGGCTCGCGGCGGCGCTTGGCAGGCCGCTGTGGATCCTCCTCGGTGCGCGAGACACCAATCCCAATTCGGCGGCGCTGCGCCAGACCGCGGAGGCGCTGCGACAGGGCAGGCACCGGCTGGCGCGCGGCGACAGTTTTTATCGCAAGGCCGTCGACGCGGCAGCATCGCTGGGCCTGAAGCTCGCCTGGCAGCGCCGCTATGTGCCCGATGCCGGTCATGACAATGCCGCCATGTCCCGCGCCGCCGTCGATCTGGTCGTGCCGCGCGCTCAATGAGACGCTAGCGCCGCCGATAGTCCTTCGGGGCAATCGCGTGACGGCTGAGTTTATCGTATAGCGTCTTGCGCGGCACCCCCAGCATCGCCATCGCCTTTGCAATGTCGCCGCCCGCTGCGGTCATCGTGTCGCGGATGATCGTCGCCTCGAAACGTGCGACCCGCTCGGCCAGCGTCGCGTCGGGCTGCACCGGCGCCAGTCCGGCGTCGGAAGGGAGGTCGAGTACCACGCTGTAAGCGAAATTCTTGAGTTCACGAACATTGCCCGGCCAGTCATGCTCGACGAGGTGGCGCCGCACGCTGTCGTCGATACGAAATCCCTTGAGGCCCATCTTCGCCGCGGCCTCGTCGAGGAAATAGGCGAAGGTTTGCGGTATGTCCGACCGCCGCTCGCGCAGCGAGGGAATGCGCAGCTTCACGACGTGGAGGCGGTAATAAAGATCCTCGCGGAAATTTCCGGCGCGCACCGCATCCATGAGATCGATCTTCGTTGCCGCGACGACGCGCAGATCGACGGGTTCTGGCGCGGAGGCACCGAGCGGCTGCACTTCGCGTTCTTCGATCACGCGGAGCAGCTTTGCCTGCACCGAGGCGTGCATCGTGTCGATCTCGTCTAGGAAAAGCGTGCCGCGGTGAGCGCTTCGGATACGCCCGGCATTGCCGAGCTTGCCGGTGGCGCGGTTGATGACCTCGCTGCCGAACAATTCGGTTTCGGCCAGGTCCTGCGGCAGCGCCGCGCAGTTGACAGCGACGAGTGCCGCCACGTTTCGGCGGCTCTGCCGGTGCAGCATGTGCGCAACAAGTTCTTTTCCCGTACCGGTCTCGCCCTCGATCAGCACGTCGATGTCGGCTTGCGCAAGCTGCGTGATCGTCTCGCGCAGCCGTGTCATGGCAGGGCTTTCGCCGATCAGCGGGCTGTCGATCTCGGCGACGGCGGCGACCAGCCGGCGATTGTCGAGGACGAGGGCCCGGTGCGCCAGCGCCCGGCGCGCTGCGCTGACCAGATGGTCGGCGGCAAAGGGTTTGGCGAGGAAGTCGAAGGCACCATCTTGCAAAGCGCGCACCGCCATGGTGACATCGGCATGGCCGGTGATCAAAATGACCGGAATATCGGGGTCGATCGCATGGATCGCCGCGCGGAGTTGCAGCCCGTCCATGCCGGGCATGCGGATGTCGGTCACGACAGCGCCCGAAAAATCAGCAGTGATGCGAGGCAATACGCTGCCCGCGTCGGCGAAGGCTTCGGCGGTAAGCCCGGCGAGATCGAGCGACTGGATATTCGCCGCGCGAAGCTGTGCGTCGTCATCGACAAAGAATATCGTCTGCTGCTCGGTGAAAAAGCTCATGCGGGTTTCAACTCCAAACGGAAGCCGGCGCCGCCGAGCGGCGAAGGGATCGTGGCCAGCGATCCGCCGAATTCATCCATGATCGTGCTCGCGATCGCGAGGCCCAGTCCCAGGCCGTCTGGCCGCCCCGTGACGAAAGGTGTGAACAGCTGCGGCATCAGATCCTCCGGGATACCGGGGCCATTGTCGCAGATATCGATGAACAATGGGTCCTCGCCATACGCGCGGACCGAGATGCGGGCGGCCTTCGCGCCTTGCAGCGCTTCCGCCGAATTCTGGAGCAGATTGACCAGCACCTGTTCGAGCCGGACCCGGTCGGCGCGGACCGCCGCAGCGGGATGTTCGAGTGTGATGTCTAGCGCGATGCCTTGCGCGCGGATCCGGTCGCCGACCAGCAGCAGCATTCCGTCGATCGCCGACTGGAGCGGCACCGGCCCGAGCGGCCGGGGCTTGCGCCGTGCGAAATTGCGAAGCTCGTTGGTGATCGCGCCGACGCGCGCGGTCAGGTCGATGATGGTCGACAGGTTGCTGCGCGTTTTGTCGGAATCCCCGCGATCGAGATAGCGCTGGCTGTTCTCCGCAAAGGTCCGGATCGCGGCGATCGGCTGGTTTATCTCATGGGCTACGCCAGCGGTAATCTGGCCGATCGATCCGAGACGGCTCGCCTGGGCCAGTTCCTCGCGTGCAGCGCGGTAACGCCGATCGGTCTCGGCCTGGCGCTCCGACGCCTGCTGGAGATCGGCGTTTGCTTGCCTGAGCTCCTGCGTTCGCGCGGCGACTTCGCGTTCGAGCGCCTGATGTGCCGTTTGGCGGATCGCTTGCCGTTCGACGAGGCGCAGCAACGCGATGATCATGGTGCCGACGACAATCAACAGCACGAGAAAGACAACGCGCGCCGTTGCGGCCGCGCTGTCGCGCTTCGGAGCGAGCGGCTGCAGCAGGTGCAGGGTCGTTCCTGGCAGAGACACGCGTTCTGACGCTTCGCGGTAGGCGACGGTATCAATGCGCAGGTCACCTCCCGACTGATGGATGGAGAGCGGAGTGAGCGAGCTTTTCCCGTAGCGCAGCGATGCTCGCAGCCGATCGCGCTCGGACGCGGAAAGCGGCATGAACGACCGGAACTGCCATCCGGTCTTGCTCGCCATGATGACGATCCCATCGGCATCGGTGACCAGCGTCAACCCGCTGCTGTCAGCCCATCGCTTTTCGAGGCGGTCGAATTCGACCTTTACCACGATCACTCCCAGCGTTTGCCCGCCGACAGTCACGCGCCGCGCGAGATAGATGCCCGGCCGACCGCTGACCGTGCCGAGCGCAAAAAGTTCGGCCCCGCCATCATGCATGGCGCCTTGAAAATAGGGCCGAAAGCGATAGTTCTGGCCCACGAAGCTGGCTGGCGCCTGCCAGTTGCTGGCGGCGATCGTCGTCCCTTCGCGGTCGAGAACATAGATGACCGCCGCGTCGGTGCGTCTTGCAAGCTGCTCAAGTTCGCGGTTTAGACGCATCGATGCTGTATCGCTTTGCCTTGCCAAAGCGAGCCGCACATCGGGGAATTCAGTAAGAACGCGGGGAAGCAGGCGGAATTTTTGCAGCTCGCTTTCAAGCAGGCTGAGATGGGCGCCGCTGTTCTGCCTTGCTTCCGCATCGGCCTCCGAGCGTGCATGCCGCGTGGCCCACTGGCTCAAAACAAGCGCGGCGAGGAGCAGGGTGACAGCACCCGCGACGGTCGCGACGAGGAGGCGGCTCCGTCCGGGAGCCAAGCGCGTCTGGGGTAGCGAATCAGCAGCGAAAACCATGTGCGACTTATCGCACAAAATCGAACTATGTCATGCGAAAAAATGCATTATGCGCAGGGCTGCCTGCGGGATTCGTATCTAAAAACTACGTAAAAACAATGGAGTATTTCAGAAGACGGGCTTGTTTGACGACAAAGGAGAGGTCGCTTAGCCTCCAGCTAAAGCCGTGGGAATGGGCCGCGATTGGGAGAAACTAGTGGCGATTATTGTCGATGCGAGCGGCCGCGCCAAGGCGGAGTCACGCCGGCCATGGTGGTCGCATCTCTATGCGCAGGTGCTTGCTGCCATACTCGGCGGCGTGCTCGTCGGGCATTTCTTTCCGGAGACAGGCACCGAGCTAAAACCTCTTGGCGACGGCTTTATCAAGCTGGTGAAGATGATCATCGCGCCGGTCATCTTCCTGACCGTGACGGTCGGCATCGCTTCTGTCGGCGAATCCCGCGCGCTCGGCCGACTGACCGCGAAGGCCTTCGGCTATTTTTTCTTCTTTTCGACCCTGGCGCTGATCGTGGGTTTGATCGTTGCCAACGTCGTTCAGCCTGGCGCGGGGATGAATATCGATCCCGCGACGCTCGATGCCGGCGCAATCCTCCAGTATCAGGAGAAGGCGCACGAGGCGACGCTGACCGCCTTCCTACTTGAGATTATCCCGACGACCTTCGTCTCCGCGCTCAGCGAAGGCTCGATACTTCAGGCGCTGTTCGTCGCTATCCTCTTCGGCCTTGCGCTTTCGAAGACCGGCGAGGCCGGCGCGCAGCTACTTGGAGTGCTTGAGAAAGTCTCGGTCGTCTTCTTCCGCCTTGTCGGTATGCTGATGCGCTTCGCGCCGATCGGCGCGTTCGGTGCCATGGCGTTCACCATTGGCAAATATGGTGTCGAATCGCTTGCCAATCTCGGCGCACTGATCGCGACCTTTTACCTGACATCCCTCTTTTTTGTGATCGTCGTCCTCGGCTCCGTCGCGCGGCTCGCCGGCTTTTCGATCTTTCGTCTAATCGGCTATCTGAAGGCAGAGTTATTGCTCGTACTTGGCACCTCTTCTTCGGAGGCGGCGCTGCCGAGCCTGATGGACAAGCTTGAGAAGGCGGGCTGCGCGAAGCCCGTCGTCGCGCTTGTCGTGCCGACGGGCTACAGCTTCAACCTCGACGGAACGAACATCTATATGACCCTCGCCGCGCTGTTCATCGCGCAGGCAACCGGGGTAGACCTGTCGCTAGGCGACCAGCTCGCATTGCTGCTCGTCGCGATGGTGAGTTCGAAGGGCGCGGCGGGGGTCACGGGTGCGGGGTTCATTACGCTAGCGGCGACGCTGTCGATCGTACCCTCGGTGCCAGTCGCCGGGCTCGCGCTGATCCTTGGCATCGATCGGTTCATGAGCGAGTGCCGCGCCCTTACCAACTTCATTGGCAACGCGCTCGCCGCGATTGTCATCGCGGGCTGGGAAAAGGCGCTCGACCGCGACCAGTTGGCGCGCGCGCTCGGTCTGCGCGAAGCCGATCTAATTGACAGCCTTCCGGCGGAGAGCCCGCTCGTCGCCGAAGCACCGGCAGACTAATAACAAAAACAGGATTGGGAGCAGATATGAACGTTTCGACAAAGGCCCGCTGGGGCCGCCAGAGCAGTCGCACCGCGCTGATCCTGCTTGGCCTTCCGCTTGGTACGCTTGCCATCCCGGCCTCTGCGCAAGACGCGCCGCCCGCGCCGCCACCGGGAGCTGCTACGCAATCCGAGGGCGAGGTTCCAGACGCCGGCGCGATCATCGTCACCGGCAGCCGCATTGCCCGCGAAACCTATGATACGCCAGCGCCGACGATCGGGGTTTCCAATGAGGATCTCGTCGAATCGGGGGACAGCGAACTCAGCGAGACGCTCGCCGATCTGCCGCAGCTCTCCTCGTCGCTGAACGACGCCAGCGTTACCGGCAACACCCAGAATTCCGGGCTGTCGTCGATCCAGTTGCGCAATCTCGGCGACAACCGCACATTGGTGCTGATCGATGGCCGCCGCACGGTCTCCAACTCGGGTATCGGCAACCGTGTCAGCCTCTCGACGATTCCGAGCGACTTCATCGACAGGGTCGAAATCATCACGGGCGGCACCTCGTCGGTCTATGGCTCGGATGCCGTCGCCGGGGTCGTCAACATCATCACCGAAAGCCGCGAGCAGGGCCTGAAACTGCGCGCCAGAACCGGGATCACCGAAGACGGCGACGGGCAGGAGCTGACCCTTGGCGCGACGTTTGGAACCCGTTTTGCCGACCGGCGCGGTTATTTCCTGATCAGCGGAACCTATGACCGCGACTGGGGCATTCGCGCGACCGACCGCGAATGGGCGACCCGCCCGGTTGCCTACAGCTATGATTTCGCCAATGGCGTAAACCAGTTTGAGGGTGTGTTTCTCAATGCCGGCGTACCGACCAGCGGATTTCGCCCGGCGTCCGAATTCCCGCCGCTGGTGATGAGCGATCTCAGCTCCTTCATCCCGGGCGGTGTCTTCTCGGGCGCCAGCTCGTCGCGCGACCGCTTCTACCGGAACGGCGTCCTGGTGCCGCTTGGTCCGGACGTGCAAACTGGAGCGCCGGTCGCGATCGGCACCACCGACAACGGCAATAGCGGTTATTTTCTTCCCAACCGCGACGGCTTCAACCAGCGCACCGGACGCTCGCTGATCCTGCCGCGGACGCGCTACCTCGCCGCAGCGAAGCTCGACTATGAGTTTTCCGACACGCTTGAAGGCTTTGCGCAGGTGCAATATTCGCGGATCGATTCGGGGGAAACGCGCGAGGCGGTTGGCATTGGGTGGGATTCGACCTTTCCCGTGACCGACCCGGTTACGGGCGCGACCGTCGAGCGTGAATATGGCAGGATTGCCTGCCGGCGCGCGACAGGTACCGGGTCGGGGGCGTGCAACCCCTTTGTGCCCGCCGAGATACGCGCCGACGCCCCGACGAACGGCAACGGGCTTGCCTGGGACCGCCGTTTCGACGAGGTCGGCGGACAGATCACCGAGAACAAGCGCGAAACAATCCGTAGCTGGGCCGGGCTGCGCGGCAAGATCTCGGACAGCTGGCGCTGGGAGATGAGCGCCGGTTTTGGCCAATTCACACAAGACCAGTTTCGGCGCAACGAAATCAACGGCAACAATCTGATCCAGGCGCTCAGTGCGGAGCCCGGCCCGGATGGCAGCCCACGCTGCGTAAGTGCGTCCGCGCGCGCCGCTGGTTGCGTGCCGATCAATCTGTTCGGCGAAGGGTCGATCACGCCCCAGGCCGCGAACTGGATCCGCGCTGATCTGCAGCAGGATCTCAGAATCCGCCAATATACCGGCCAAGCCTTCGTGAGCGGTAGTCTGTTCGATCTCCCCGCGGGGCCGGTCGGCGCGGCATTCGGTGTAGATTACCGCAAGGACAGCCAGCGGCTGCGCGGTGACGCACTGTCGCAATCGGGGGGTACGACGGGCAACATGATCCCGAACTTCGGGGGCTCGATCAGCGCCTTCGAGGGGTATGGCGAAATCAGCGTCCCGATCCTGAAGGAGGTTCCGGGCGCGCATCTGCTCAGCATCGACGCCTCGGCGCGCGCCGCGCATTACGACATCGACAAGGTTGGAACCGTGCTGAGCTATCGCGGCGGCATCCAATACGCCCCTGTGCCCGATATCCGCTTCCGCGCGCAATTTGCCCGAGCGCAGCGCGCCCCCGATATTGCCGAACTCTTCTCGCCCCCGCGCGGTAATTTTGAAAGTGCGACCGATATCTGCAGCGGGGTGACCCCGACAACGACCGGGCGGATCGCGGCGGGCTGCCGTCAGAATCCCGGCATTCAGGCGCTCTTCGCACAGCAGTCCGGCGCCGGGCAGACCCAGCAGTTTGTGCAAGTGGGGGGGAATATCTACAGCCCCAATGGCGGCAACCCGGACCTCAAGGAGGAAACCGCCGATACGCTGACGTTCGGCGCGGTGGTCACGCCGCGCTTCATTCCCGGGCTGACGATCGCTGTCGATTATTACGACATTCGCATCAAGGATGCGATCGACGCCTATTCGAATCTCGACATCCAGCTGCAATGCTATGACACCGACACATCCCAGGCGGGCAACCCCTTCTGTGCCGACATCAACCGCAATCCCAATAACGGACAGATCGCCGAACTGGTTCAGCGCCAGGTAAACCTCGCGAGCTTCGACACCTCGGGCGTCGATGTCGCCTTCAACTACCGGTTCCGGCTCGACGGCCTTATCGGCATTCCGGGCCGCTTCGATCTGCGCTACGATGGGACGCATGTCCTGAAGCAGAAAGTCCGTTTCCAGGGCATCGACGGTTTGGTCACGAACGATCTTGCAGGTGACTTGGCAGCGGGTAGTTTCAAATACCGTGCGCGCGGATCGCTGGCCTGGCGGCTCGATAATTTCCGTATCCGCTGGACGACCACCTATTACGGCAAGATCAACGACAGCAACCAGCTGCGCGATCGTTACCTGGCGCTAGCGGCCACCAATGCCGCCGCCGAAGTCCCAACCTTCCTCTACATCGGCGATGTGTGGGAGCATGACCTGTTCCTGTCATTCGATGTCGATGCTGGCGGGAAGGAATTCCGGTTCTACGGCGGCGTGAACAATCTGTTCGATTCGATCAGCCCCTTTCTGCCTACCGGCACCGAAAGCGGCCGGCTGACCAACCAGAACGGCGCTTACGATATCGCGGGCCGACGCTTCTACGTCGGCGCCACGGTGAAATTCTGATGCGAAGCTAGGATCGACGAGCTTCGGGGGAGCCCACCTACCTCCCCCCGAAGGCCGTGCGTGGGCGGTGCTGCCAGGACTGGCCATGGGTGCGCGCCCGGCCAGAGCGGGTCGCCAGCACCGCCCCGCACGGTTATAGCAGAGGATGCGTCAGGAAACGTTCCTGCGATCAAATGCAGGTCTCGATCACTGGTGAGAATTTGCCTGTCTTTGGTCGCGTAAACCTCGGGTCGCCGCTCGCCGGACTGCGGCGCGAAGGTGTTGGCGGCCGCGAAGCGCATGCTTCCTCGGCCGTCCCGAATGATCAGAAGCCCTCGAGGACGATCTTGCCCCTGGACCTACCGGATTCGAGCAGGGCGTGGGCGCGCTTGAGATTGGCAGCGGTGATCGTGCCAAAATGCTCGGCGAGGGTTGTCCGGATTTTACCCTGATCGACCAGCTCGCCGATCTGGTTCAGCAGATCGTGCTGCTTCTCAATGTCTGCCGTCCCGAACAGCGATCGCGTAAACATCAGTTCCCAATGGAGAGAAACCGACTTGCGCTTGAACGGCAGCGCGTCGAGCGCGACCGGATCGTCGATCAAGCCAAAACGGCCCTGCGGCGCGATCATTTCGACGATCTCGCCGATATGACCGTCGGTATTCGTGGTCGAGAAGACAAAGCTGGGCTGACCAATTTCCAGCGCGGCAATTTGAGCCGCGATTGGCTGACGATGATCCACGACATAATGCGCGCCAAGCGCTTTGACCCAAGCCTCTGTTTCGGGGCGCGAAGCGGACGCGATAACCGTCAGGTCGGTCATCGCGCGTGCGATCTGGATTGCGATCGACCCGACGCCGCCGGCGCCGCCGATGATCATGATGGCATTCGCCGCTCCGGCAACAGGGCGAACGACCTGGAGCCTGTCGAAAAGCATCTCCCAGGCGGTTATGGCCGTCAGCGGAAGCGCCGCTGCAGATGCGAAATCGATGGACTTCGGCTTCGTGCCCACGATCCGCTCATCGACGAGATGATATTCGGCGTTGGTTCCGGGTCGGTTGATCGCGCCCGCATAGAAGACCTCGTCGCCGACCTTGAACAGCCGCGCTTCGGGTCCGGTTGCGGCAACGACGCCCGCGGCGTCCCAGCCGAGAATTTTCCATTCGTCGCCGGGAGGACTGGTCGATGCCCGGATCTTCGTATCGACGGGATTGACCGAGACCGCTTTCACCTCGACGAGAATATCGCGGCCGGTCGGCACCGGTTTCGGAAGGACGACATCGACGAGCGCCGTGTCGGCAGAGATGGGTTGCGGCTTGTTGTAAGCGATGGCGCGCATCGGAGGCTCCTTGATTGTGCAGCGGCCATTTGCGATCTTGATACTGCATGCGCAAGTACGCACATTTATTGCTCTTAGTGTTGAAAAGGATACTGTTGGATGCCCCGCAAAAGGCACCGTAGCTATGATTGCAGCCCTGGCTGCGCGGTGGAAGCGACGCTCAGCATGATCGACGGAAAATGGAAGGGTGTGATCCTCTATCACCTCCTTGAGAATACGCTCCGGTTCAATGAAATCCGCCGCAAGTTGCCGAATGTCACCCAGCGGATGTTGACCAACCAGTTGCGCGAGTTGGAGAGCGACGGCCTGATCGTCCGAACGGTGTTTCCACAGGTCCCGCCGCGCGTAGATTACGCGTTATCGGAACAGGGCCGCACCCTGCAGCCCGTCATTCAATCCCTTAAATCCTGGGGAGACGGCAATATGCATCTTTTCAAAATGGCCGTCGATGCCCCGTGACGTCACGAAGAAGCTGCTCGACAGCGTCGACCTCGCTTGATGCTCCCACGGATATACGAATCCAGTCGGAAAGCGGTGGGAAAACGCGGCCGATAAGAATATCGCGCTTTAAAGCCTCGATCCGTAGCGCGTCTGCGTCGGGAGTCTGGAAGTAAACAAAGTTGGCGCGGCTTTTGGTGCGGTCCAGGCCAAGCCCGTCGATCATCTGTTCGAGCCGCCGCCGGCCGGCAAGCGTCCAGTCGCGCACGCGTGCGATATGGTCCTGGTCCGCCAGCGCCGCAGACGCGGCAACGAGATTGAGACGGCTGAGGCTATGCGCCGAGCCAATGCCGGCGTCGCGAAGGCCCTTGGCCAGTTCGACCGGGGCGACCGCATAGCCGATCGACAGGCCGGCGAGGCCGTAGGCTTTGGCAAGCGTACGAAAGACCAATATATTGGCGCCGGCACGGAGCTGGCGGATGGCGCTGCGGCCGGCCAGATCGTCATATTCGAGATAGGCTTCGT
>JAEMRT010000041.1 GCA_016463225.1 Sphingopyxis sp.
GCTGCGGGCACAGGTGCCGGCGCTTCGACCTTGGCTTCGGGTGCCGCAGCGGCGGGAGCCGGTGCAGGAGCCGCGCTCGCCGCTTCGCCCTCACCCGTGATCGTAGCGATCACGGTGCCGACCTTCACATTGTCGGTGCCTTCGGCGACCAGAATCTGCGCGATCGTGCCTTCATCGATCGCTTCATATTCCATCGTCGCCTTGTCGGTCTCGATCTCGGCGAGGATGTCGCCCGATTTGACCGTGTCGCCTTCCTTGACGAGCCATTTGGCGAGCGTGCCTTCTTCCATCGTCGGCGACAGCGCCGGCATCTTCAATTCGATGGCCATCTCAATATTGCTCCACCAGCACGTCGGTATAAAGGTCAGGAAGATCCGGTTCGGGGGCGCTTTCGGCAAAGTCGGCCGACTCCGCCACGATTGCGCGGATTTCCTTGTCGATATCCTTGAACTTCTCTTCGGTGATGCCCGCGTCGAGCATCACCTTTTTCAGATGTTCGAGCGCATCGGACTTGTCGCGCACCGCCTGCACTTCCTCGCGGCTGCGATATTTTGCCGGGTCGGACATCGAATGGCCGCGGTAGCGATAGGTCTTGAGCTCCATCAGCACCGGCCCCTTGCCCGCGCGCACCCATTCGAGCGCGGCTTCGGCGGCGCCGCGCACCGCGAGCACGTCCATGCCATCGACCTGCATGCCGGGGATGCGGAAGCTTTCGCCGCGGCGATAGAGCTGGTCTTCGGCCGACGAGCGGTTGACCGACGTGCCCATCGCATATTGGTTGTTCTCGATCACAAAGATGATCGGCAGCTTCCACAGCTCGGCCATGTTGAAGCTTTCATACACCTGCCCCTGGTTCGACGCGCCGTCGCCGAAATAGGACATCGCGACCCCGCCGTCGCCGCGATATTTGTGCGCGAAGGCCAGCCCGGTACCGAGCGACACCTGCGCCCCGACGATACCGTGACCACCGTAGAATTTATGCTCGACGCTGAACATGTGCATCGACCCGCCCTTGCCGCGCGAGATACCCGCGGCGCGGCCGGTCAGTTCGGCCATGATGACTTTGGGGTCGATGCCGTAAGCGAGCATGTGGCCGTGGTCGCGGTACCCGGTGATGACGCTGTCCTTGTCGCCGTCGAGCGCCGACTGCAACCCGACCGCGACGGCTTCCTGACCGATATACAAATGACAGAAACCGCCGATCAGCCCCAGCCCGTAAAGCTGCCCCGCCTTTTCCTCGAAACGGCGGATCAGCAGCATTTCGCGGTAGAATTTCTCCAGCTCTGCGGGCGTCGCGTCATAGGGGACGGGATCGCGCGGCTGCTCGCGATTGCTCGCGGCGGCCGGGGTGGAGGCAGTCTTTTTCGGCGCGGCGGGTGCGCGCGCGGGTGCTTTGGCCAAGGCGGGTTCCTTTGCAGTTAGCCGTTACGGCAAGGCCCCTATAGGAGAGCGGATGTGGAGTTGGCAACGCCCGGTTGGCGGAGCGTTTGATTACCTTACGTATGCAGCAATTGCGCATGTTGCGCCGTCATGGCGAGCCCAGCGAAACAACGACGACGGAAGGGCTACTTCCCCTCGGGCTCCATCGGAATGATCACCTCATCAGGATGATAGGCGCCGAGCTTTTCGCGCACATATTCCTCGGCCAGATCAGGATCAACGCGGCGGCGGTCGAGCAGGTTGACGCGATTCTGAAGCTCGCCTTCCTTCTTGGCCAGCTCGCTCAGGATCACGCGCTTCTTTTCAACCGACTGGCCGTAATCGCCCCAGGCATAGAGCCCGGTCGGACCGAAAATGATGTAACCGATCATCGCCAGCACCGCGATCACCGCGACCGCGGGACCGGCGGCCCGGTTCATCGATTTGCGGAGTTTGTGGCGCTGCTGCATCGCCGCCCCTTGAATCAGAGTTGATTCATGGCGTCAAGGCATCAGGTCACAGTTTTCCGCTGCTTTGCGCTCAACCGAAAATCGTCGCGCCCGGATAACGAGCCATGTCGCCCAGCTCTTCCTCGATGCGGATCAGCTGGTTGTACTTGGCGAGCCGGTCCGAGCGCGCGAGGCTGCCGGTCTTGATCTGGCCGCAGTTGGTGGCGACCGCGAGGTCGGCGATCGTCGAATCCTCGGTTTCACCCGAACGGTGCGACATCACCGCAGTGTAGCGCGCGCGGTGCGCCATATCGACCGCGTCGAGCGTTTGGGACAGCGTGCCGATCTGGTTGACCTTGACGAGCAGCGAGTTGGCGAGGCCGTCCTTGATCCCCTGTCCGAGGCGCAGCGGGTTGGTGACGAACAGATCGTCGCCTACCAGCTGGCACTTGTCGCCGACGAGGTCGGTCAGCGCCTTCCAGCCCACAAAATCATCTTCGCTCATCCCGTCTTCGATCGACTTGATCGGATAATCCTTGACGAGCGCGGCGAGATATTCGGCCATCTGCTCGGGGCTCAAGGACAGCCCCTCACCGCTGATCTCGTACTTGCCGTTCTTGAAGAATTCGGTCGCGGCGCAATCGAGCGCGAGCACGACGTCGGTACCGAGCTTGAAGCCCGCCTGATCGACCGACGCCGCAATGAAATCCAATGCGGCGCGGGTCGAGGCGAGGTTCGGGGCGAAGCCGCCCTCGTCGCCGACCGCGGTCGCGAGGCCTTTCGACGACAGGCCTTTCTTCAGCGTGTGGAAGATCTCGCTGCCCCAGCGCACGGCTTCGGCGATGCTGCCGGCGCCGACGGGCATGATCATGAATTCCTGCACGTCGATCGGATTGTCGGCATGTTCGCCGCCGTTGATGATGTTCATCATCGGCACCGGCAAGGTGCGCGCCGACACGCCGCCGACATAACGATAGAGCGGCAGCCCGCGCGCGTCGGCCGCGGCCTTCGCGGCGGCGAGGCTGACACCGAGGATCGCGTTGGCGCCGAGGCGGCTCTTGTTCGCCGTGCCGTCGAGGTCGATCATCGCCATGTCGAGTTCGCGCTGATCCTCGGCATCAAGGCCGATCAGCGCGTCGGCGATGTCGCCGTTCACCGCGGCGACCGCCTTGATCACGCCCTTGCCGAGATAGCGGCTCTTGTCGCCATCGCGCAGTTCGACGGCTTCATGTGCGCCGGTCGAGGCGCCCGATGGCACCGCGGCGCGGCCGAAGCTGCCGTCTTCGAGCAGGACATCGACTTCGACAGTCGGGTTGCCGCGGCTGTCGAGGATTTCGCGGCCGTGGATGTCGATGATGGCGGTCATGGGTTTTGTCCTGCTGGCGGCCAGCGATAGGCCGGTTTGAAAAGGCGCCCGCCTGTTATCGGCGCGGCGCGAGAATCGCAATAATGCATAGGAATTTTGCTGGCCTATGGAACCATTGGGCGGCTCTTGCTATATATTCAGGCAGGACCAAAGGGATGTTCGCCAATGCGGCGCCCGACACAAGAAGAAGAGGACAACGCCATGGCCAAAGCCGCTACTCCCGCGACCAAGAAAGTCGCTGCTCCGCGCCCCAAGGCACCCGCAAAGGCCGCCGCCACCAAGGCCGCGCCGGCGCGCAAGCCCGCGAGCGTGAAAGCCGCCAAGGATCATCCGATCCGCGACCAGCTGGTCGCGACGCGCGACACGATCAAGTCGGAAGCGTCGAAAAAGGCTGCCTCGCTGAAGGGTGACGCGACGACGTTCGCCAATCAGGCGTCGGCCAAGGCGCGCGACGCCGCGACCAAGGGCAAGGGCAAGGCCGCCGATGCGGTCGGCAACCTCGCCAGGATGCTGGAAGACAGCGCCGGCACCGTCGATACCAAATTCGGCAAGCAATATGGCGACTACGCCCGCTCCGCCGCAGCGACCGTCGCGGGCCTGGCCTCGACGCTCGACAAGAAGGATCTCGACGAGCTCGCCGCTTCGACCAAGGCCATGGTCAAGAAGAACCCCGCGATTGCGGTCGGCGCCGCGACGGTGATCGGCTTCGTGCTGGCCCGCATGCTCAAGGGCGGCTCGAACGATTGACAAGGTCTTGGCCGCTTCCGATCCGAACACCCCGCCCCCGTCCGCCGCGCCGAGCTTTGACGGCATAAGCCACGGCTATGCGCCCGACGGGCCGCCGGTCGCGCCGCCGCCGGTGCCGCTCGAACAGATTGTCGGCGATGTCGTCGACAATCTGTCGGCGACCGCGCGGGCCGAGTTCGCGCTGATCGAGGCGCGCGGCGAACTGGCGTTGCATGGCGCCAGTCGCGCCGCGATCTGGGGCGGCGTTGCGGCGACGGCGGCGGGTGTGGCGTTGCTGGCGCTCGCCTTCGGTGCAATATTGGCGCTGTCGCCCCAAATCGGGCCGTTGCTGGCGACGTTGGTTGTCGTATTCGCGCTGCTGGTGGTTGCCGCACTCGCGGCGTGGCGCGCCCACGGTCACCATGGCGACATTCGCACCGCGCTGCGGCGCGACCTGACCAACGAGGGGTTCGACGATGCCGCGGACACGTAACCGCCTGATCGCCGCCGCACGCCGCTCGATGCTCCAGCGCGCCGAACTGCACCGCCGGCTCGACGTCGCCAAGGCAGCGTTGAAGCCCGGCGCACTCGTCGATCGCGGCAAATATCGCCTCAATGCCAAAGTCGACGATGCCGCGCATGCTGTGCGCCGCGAGTTTCGCAACAACCGCCTGCCGATCGCGCTCGCGGCCGTGGCCGGGGTCGCGTGGCTGCTGCGTGAACCGATCAAGGAACATGCGCCGCGGCTGACGCGCAAGATTCAGGACATGGCGAACGCGATCACCGATCGCCTGCACCCCGCCGATGATACAGCCGACGAAATATATGCCGATGACGGCGAAACGATCGAACCAGTGGAGAATGACGATGAAGCCGTTCAGTGAAACCGCCAGCGACGCGCGCGCCAAAGCGAGTGAACTTGCCGAGAAAACCGCCGAAAATGCGCGACTGACCGCCGAGGCGGCGAAGGCGCGGATTCAGGACGGCTATGGCCGCGCGCGCGCCGCGACCGAAGATTTCGCCCACAAAGCCAGCGAACAGGCAGGCGTCGCCCGCGAAGCCGCTGGCGAAGTGTATGAAAAGGGCAAGGTCCAAGCCAAGCGCGCGAACAGCAAGCTGAAGGAAGCGGCCGAAAAGCAGCCGATGGCGCTGGTCGCCGGGGCGATCGCGATCGGCGCGCTGCTCGGGTCTTTGCTGCCGAAGGGCCGCAAGGACGATTGACCGGCTTGCCGTAGCGGCGCCGCGCTGTTAGGGGCCGCGCCTTCTCCCCTACCCGCAAGGACAGCAGCCATGAGCAAATTGCATCTCGTGTTCGGTGGACGCGTCAGCGATCCGCAGGGCACCGACTTTGTCGACCTCCACAACCTCGACGTCGTCGGGCTGTTCCCCGATTACAAATCGGCGGAAAAGGCATGGCGCGCCGCGGCGCAGCGCACGGTCGACGATGCCGAAATGAAATATGTCGTCGTGCATCTGCACAAGCTGTTGCAGCCGGACGCGGAGTAATCCGCCTCGTCATTGCGAGCGTAGCGAAGCGATCCAGAGCGGCCTACGCACGCGCTGGATTGCCGCGTCGCCTTCGGCTCCTCGCAATGACCGATCAGCTAGAACTTACCGGAAATTATCGGCGTAGGCCTGAATCTTCAGCGTGCGAACGGGGGTCGTAACGACCTCGGCCTCAATGCCGTTGCGCTCTGCATAAGCCAGTGCTTCTTCGCTGCTCGCAAACCCCAGCCGCAGCTGACGCTGCGTATCGCCGCTGCCGGCCCAACCCATCAGCGGATCGGCCTGACGCGCTTCAGCGGGCGCATATTCCAGCATCCAGCGCTGCGTGCCGGCGCGCCCCGATTGCATCGCATTCTTGGGCTTCTGGAAAATACGCGCTTTCATCGGGGCTGTCCTGCGTTGGTTGGGCTGACCGTGCCTTAGCGGCTTGGCGGCCTCGCGAAAAGGGCCAACGTCATGCCCCGTCGCGCCGCGCCTGCGCGGCCTTGGTCATCAGCGTTGGCCGCGCGGTAGCGGGATCGTCGGGCCAGCTGTGCTTGGGATAACGGCCGCGCATCTCGCGCGCCACATCGTGCCAGCTGCCGCCCCAGAAGCTGGCGAGGTCGCGCGTCGTCTGGATCGGCCGGTGCGCGGGCGAGGTCAGAGCGAGCACGAGCGGCACCGGCGGATCGCCGATCGTGGGGTGACGCGCCAGCCCGAACAGTTCCTGCACCCGCACACTGACCGTCGGCCCGCCGTCGGCGCCATAATCGATCGGATGGCGGCTGCCGACCGGGGTGAGGTAATCGGCGGGCGCGTGCTTTTCGAGCAACTGGCGCGCCGACCAGTCGAGCAGCCCCATCAGCGCGTCGGTCAGCTTGCGGTCGCCGATGTCGCGCAGACCCCGGCACCCGGCGAGCAGTGGCGCCAGCCAGATTTCAAGGCTGTCGGCAAGCGCCCCGGTCGACAAGGTATCGACCCCGGCAAAGGAAGCGCGCTGGCGCAGCGCCTGTGCCGTCGGTCCCCATGCGATCAGCCCCAGCCCCTTGGCGCGCGCCGCCGCCAGCCGCAGCGCGACGTCGTCCTCGACATTGTCGCTGCGCGCCGCCTGCCCGCTGGTCAGCGCGATCGCGCCGAGCCGCCGTTCGCGGCGATGATCGACGCGGTCGCTGGCGACGTCGTAGCTGCTCGCGGCGTGGGCGACGATCCGGTCGGCGAAGATCGCCTCGACCTCGGCCTGTTCGATCGGCGCTGCGGCCAGAATGCGAACGCCAGCAGCGTGACCCTGCGCATCGGCAATCGCGAGCCATTCGCAACCGCCAAGCGGTTCGACCGGATCGATACGATAGGCGCGGCCGCCGACGCTGAGATATTCGCCGCGTTGTCCGGCGCGCTGGCGCGCGACGCGATCGGGCCAGGCCGTCGCAATCCAGCCGCCGATCGAGCGTGGTATCACCCGGTCAGTCTCCGCCGCCAGTTTGTCACCGATGCTCGCCAACCGCCGTGCCAGCCGGACCGCGCCTTCGCTGCGGTCGCCGCGCTGCCCGCGCCAGCGTCCGAGCCGTGCCTCGACATCAACGCCGCGCCCGCCAAGCCCCGGTTCGGTGAGCAGCACCGCGAGCCGCCCCGCCATGTCGCCCTCCCCCGCGCGCGCCGCGTCGAGCAGCATATGCGCGAGCGGCACCGGCAATGGGATCGCGGCGAGCGCCTTGCCATGCGCGGTGATACGGCCGTCGTCGCCAAGCGCACCGATCGCCTGCAAGCGCGCTTTCGCGTCGGCAATCGCAGCAGGCGATGGGGGGTCGAGCCAACCCAACTGCCGCGGATCGATAATCCCCCAGCTCGCGCAATCGAGCACCACGGGCATCAGATCGTTTTCGTGAATTTCGGGCGGATCGAACGGCGGCATCCCCGCCGTCGCCGCGGCTTCCCACAGGCGATAGGCGACCCCCGGCTCCTGCCGCGCCGCGCGCCCGGCGCGCTGCGTCGCCGATGCCTGACTCGCGCGTTCGGTAACGAGGCGTGCGATCCCCGCGGCCTTGTCGAAGCGCGGCCGCCGCGACAGGCCCACGTCAATAACGATCCGCACCCCGTCGATGGTCAGGCTGGTCTCGGCGATGCTCGTCGCGAGGATCAACTTGCGCCCGCCATCGGGATCGCGGACGAGCGCCTTGCGCTGGAGCGCCGGGTCGATCTGGCCGTGGAGGCGATGGACGACGAGCGGCAACCCCGATGCCTCGACCGCCGCCGCAGCGCGTTCGATGTCGGCGGCGCCGGGCAGGAAGGCCAGCATGTCGCCGTCGGCCTCATCGGCCAACGCTTGCCGTACCGCAACCAGCACGCTCGCCTCCAGCCGATCCTCGGCGCGGCGGCCGATATGGCGCAGATCGAGCGGGAAAATCTTGCCCTCGCTGCGCACCACCGGCGCATTGCCGAGCAGCGCCCCGAAGCGCGCGCCGTCGAGCGTCGCCGACATCGCGATCAGCCGCAGGTCGTCGCGCAGCCCCTGCTGGGCATCGATCGCCAGCGCGAGCGCGAAATCGCCGTCGAGGCTGCGTTCGTGGACTTCGTCGAACAGCACCGCCGACACGCCCGTGAGTTCGGGATCCGTGAGGATGCGGTTGCGAAACAGCCCCGGGGTCATCACCAGCAGCCGCGTCGCCGCCGACTGTTTGCTGTCGAGCCGCGTCGCATAGCCGACCTTTCCGCCTACGGGCTCACCCATCTCGTCAGCAATCCGCTCGGCGGCCGCGCGTGCTGCAAGCCGGCGCGGCGACAGCAGCCAGACATCGCCGCTGCACCACGGCTGAGCGAGCAGCGCGGGCGCAACGCGCGTCGTTTTGCCGGCCCCGGGGGGCGCCACCACCACCGCATTGGGTTTGAGTACCAGCGCCGCCATGATGTCGGGCAGAACCTGATCGATCGGAAGTGCCTGCATCAGGTCCGTGCCGCGGGATTGCCCAGTTCGGTGTTGAGGCGACAGGCCTCGGCGGCGAGGCGGGCGACCTGCTCCGCTATGACATCGGTCGCTTCGGTCAGCACCAGATTGCCGAGTTCATATTTGCCGCTCGCCTTGATCCGCGGTTCGAGCGTTCGCAGCCGCTTGCCGCGCCAGAAGCCGAGCAGGACGCGCTGTTCCTCAGCGCGGATCAGGATGCATGGGCTGTTCGCCATAAAGACGAGGTTCGTCCATTTGATCGTTTCTTCGAAGGAGGCGGCGCTCAAGATCGCCGCACGCATCATTTCGGCACGGTCGCGCTGCCAGCCCGAAAGCGCAGCGATATAGGCGTCGGGTGTTTCCGCGACCGGACCCATTCCCATTGCCATTGCGCGCGGCTCAATAGGCGCGCGCGACGGCGAAGGCGACCGCCTCGGTCAGCGCCGCCTTCGCGTGGCTCGCGCGGAAGCCGCCGATTGCATCGACCGCCCGCTGACCATAATGCCGCGCGCGCGCCAGTGTGTCTTCGATCGTGCCATGCTTATGGAGCAGGCTGGTGGCATGCAGCAGGTCTTCGTCCGCGGTGCGATGGCCGGTGATCGCCAGCTTCCAGAAGTCGCGCTCCTCGGCATTACCGCGCGCATAAGCGAGGATGACGGGCAGCGTGACCTTGCCATCGCGGAAATCGTCGCCGACCCCCTTGCCCATCGTTTCGGCGTCCGAGACATAGTCAATCGCATCGTCGACGAGCTGGAAGGCGATGCCCAGATTGCGGCCATAGGCGTCGAGCGCGGCCTCGGTCGCCTCGTCGCGTTCGGCCACAACCGCGGCGATCTTGCACGCCGCGGCGAACAGCTCGGCAGTCTTGGCATTGATGATCGCCAGATACTGGTCCTCGCTCGTCTCGATGCGGCGCTGCGCCGACAGCTGGTTAACCTCGCCCTCCGCGATCACGGCCGAGGCGCGCGACAGGATCTTGAGCACCTTGAGCGAGCCGTCCTCGACCATCACCTCGAACGCGCGGCTGAACAGGAAATCGCCGACCAGCACCGACGCGCTGTTGCCCCAGATCAGGTTGGCGGTTTTCCGCCCGCGGCGCAGGTCCGATTTGTCGACCACATCGTCGTGCAGCAGCGTTGCGGTGTGGATAAACTCGACCGCCGCGGCCAGTTTGCAATGGCGCCGCCCCGGATAGTCGAGCAGCTTGCCGCACGCGAGCGTCAGCATCGGCCGCATCCGTTTGCCGCCTCCGGCGATCAGGTGGCCGGCGAGTTCGGGGATCAGCGGCACTTCGGATTGCATGCGGTCGAGAATGACCGAATTCACCTCGTTCATGTCGGCGGCGACAAGCGCCATCATCGGGTCGAGCGAGGGGGACCGTTCGCCGTGGAGCTGGTGGATTTCGGCAGTCATGATGCGGCGAGCCTTGGCCGCGCGGCCGCGATTTTGCAACGACTTTCGGCTTGCCAGCGCCCCCCGCGCGGTGCCAAGCGTGCCGCACGCAAAAGGAGCCGCGCATGGACGACCAACTGAGCCGCTTTCGCCAGAGCATCGACAATATCGACGCGGCGCTCGTCTATATGCTGGCCGAGCGATTCAAGGTCACCAAGGCGGTCGGCGAGCTCAAAGCGCGCGACGGCCTGCCCCCCGCCGACCCGGGCCGCGAGGAGCGGCAGATCGAACGGCTGCGCGAACTGGCGCGTGACGCCGACCTCGATCCCGAATTCAGCGAGAAATTCCTTAGGTTCATCATCGAAGAGGTGATCCGCCATCATCAACAGGTACGCGAGGCGGGCGCATGAGTGCGGCCCATCCCGTTTTCGCCCGCTGGCCCGCGCAGTACCCCGACCGGCTTCAGCTCTTTTCAGCCCCGACGCCGAATGGCGTAAAAGCGGGGATCATGCTCGAGGAAACAGGGCTGCCCTATGAGGCGCACCGCATCGACATCATGGCGAACGAAAGCCACGATCCCGCCTTCCTCGCGCTCAATCCGAACGGCAAGATTCCGGCGATCTACGATCCCGAGGGTCCGAGTGGAAAACCGCTGGCGCTGTTCGAATCGGGCGCGATCCTGCTCTATCTCGCCGACAAGAGCGGGCAGTTTCTGTCGGCAGATCCGAACACGCGATATGAGACGATCCAGTGGGTGATGTGGCAGATGGGCGGCGTCGGCCCGATGTTCGGCCAGCTCGGCTTCTTCCACAAATTTGCGGGGCGCGAATATGAGGACAAGCGCCCGCGCGACCGATATGCGGCGGAATCGGCACGACTGCTGGGCGTCCTCGACGCGCAGCTGGCCGGTCGGTCGTGGATCATGGGCGACGAATACAGCATCGCCGACATTTCGCTGCTCGGCTGGGTGCGCAATCTGATCGGCTTTTATGAAGCCGCCGAGATTGTCGGCTTCGACCGATTTACCCAGGTGCAGCGCTGGCTGGACGCGGGACTGGCGCGACCGGCGGTGCAGCGGGGACTGACGGTCACCGCGGCCTGAGGCCGCTCTAACTGGCACTCGCCAGCCGGGAAACCCGGGGTGAGCGCAAGCCCACCCCGAGCGCCTTAGATTCCGTCGGCAGCCTTGCTGACGAGAATGTTCACCGCCACGCGGCGATTTTGGGCCTTGCCTTCAGGCGTGCTATTGTCAGCCGCCGGGTCGGCTTCGGCCATGCCGGTGGGAGTCAGCATCCGATAGGGCTTCCAGCCGCAAGCCTGCTGCAGATGGTTGACAACGCGGCTCGCTCGCTTTTCGCTCAGCACCTGATTGATTTCCTCGCTTCCGGTGGAATCGGTGTAACCAACGACGAGCAACAAGGCGTTGTCCATCCCCTCGGCGGAGTTTGCTGCGGTGCAGAGATCGGCTTTCGCCTGCTCGGACAACACCGCCTTGCCCGTGTCGAAGTTCACGTTCGTCGTGCCTTTGACATTATACTGATCGATATCGCCAACGCGGCTGCGCAATGCATCGGTTGCCGCAGTCTGTTCGCCAAAGCGCTGGTCGGTGCCGGTTTGGATCATCGATGCGGTCCGCAGATCCTTGCTCTTGAGATCGATCTGCTTCGCGACCAGACCGCCATCCCACTGGAAGGTCTCGACGGTGACCGGCAGGCCGTTGAGCAGCGAAGCCGCCGCCAGCTTGTTGCTATTGAGGCCAAGGAAGCCACCCTTGGACTTGATCTTCGTGTAGTCGGCGATGGCGATCGTCGTGCTATTCCCGTCGGCGGTCCGAACTTGCATCCGGCCATCGCTCCGCTTCGCGATGATGCCCTCGACCTCTGGTCCCTTGGTCATCTCTTCCGGCGACGGCAGGGTGCCATAAACCGTAGTCATGACTTCGCCGCCATCGGACGCTTCCTGCGGCTGTGCAGTCTCCGTCGCTGTCGATGTATCCTGCGTCTGTGCTGCGACAGTGGCTGTCGCGGTCCCGGCAAGCATGGCCAGCAGCAACAAGCGTCTCGGGGTGTTTGAAAAGGCACTCATGACCCTACTCCTTCAATGAGCCGCCCCCGCGAATTCCCGTTGCCCCTTCTGGCAACTGGATAGGACCTGCAAGGTGGGACCGTCAGTTACGCCGACAATTCGAGCCGATTGTGCGGCGAGCCGATGTTGAGAGCTCCATACGGGCGCCATTTCGGGCCTTCGCCCGGCTATGGCCGATGGCATTTGAGAGATACGCCCAACAGCCGCCCCCGCGCAGCGTTCGCGCCTAGCCCGCGGGCAGCCTGAGCCGCACCAGCAGCCCGCCCAGATCCTCGCTCTCTTCGAGTGCAATACTGCCACCATAGATTTCAGCGACGTCGCGCACGATCGCAAGGCCCAGCCCGGTTCCCGGCTTGCCGCTGTCGAGCCGGACGCCGCGATCGAAGATACGGGTCCGGTCGGCAGGTGAAATGCCGGCGCCGTCGTCCTCGACCAGAATTTCGGCCATTGCGCCGTCGCGCTGGATCGTGACGAAAACGCTACCGCCGCCATATTTGGCGGCATTTTCGAGCAGGTTGCCGACCAGTTCGTCAAGATCCTGGCGTTCGACCCGCGCGACCAATTGCTTGTCGCCCGCCGCGTCGAGCCGGACATTGGGATAGAGGAGCGCCACCGCGCGCGTCACGCTGTCGACGCTTTCGCGGACATTGGCGCGCGCCTGCGCAGCGCCGCGGCGCCCGACAGCGCGGGCGCGGGCGAGATGGTGCTCGACCTGTCGCTGCATCGTCGCCGCCTCGCGCCGCACCGTATCGGCGAGCGGCGATGTCTGGCTGGTCGCGCTGTTGAGCAGCACTGTTAGCGGGGTTTTCAGCGCATGCGCGAGATTGCCGGCGTGCAGCCGCGCTTCCTCGGCCTGTTTTTCATTGTGCGCGAGCAGCGCGTTGAGTTCGTCAACCATCGGCTGCACCTCGAGCGGCAGCGGTGCATCGACGCGCCGGTTCTGCCCGCCGCGCATCGCCGCGATCGCACGGCGGATATGGCGCAGCGGCCAAAGGCCGTAAAAGGTCTGGAGCGCGGCAAGAATGAGGAGGCCGAGGCCAAGCAGCGCCAGACTGGGGATCAGCGTGGCGCGCACCGCGCCGACCTGCGTGTCGAGCGCCTCGCGCGATTGGGCGATCTGGTAGCGCCAGCTGACCCGGCTTCCGGGCAGGATGACATTGCGTTCGAGCACGCGCAGCTCCTCGTCCGGGAACTGGTTGCTGTCATAAATATGGATTTCGTTGTCGATATGCGCGGTCGGTGCCTTGAGCGACCGTTCCCACAGCGAGCGCGAACGATAGGGTTCCTGCGCGCCGCCGCTGATCTGCCAATAGAGGCCGCTATAGGGTTCGAGGAACCGTTGGTCGCCGAGCGGTTCGACCAGCCGCACTTCGCCGTCGGGGCCGATTTCCGACGAACGGATCATCGCGATCAGCACATATTCGAGGCTGGAATCGAAATTGCGCGTGATCGCGCCGGTCAGCACCCGGTCGAGCGCAAAGCCGCCGCCGATCAACAGCACCGAAATCCACAGCGCCGCGATCGCGATCATCCGCCGCGCCAGCGAGCCGGTGATGCGGCTGGTCAGCGCCGCCGGCTTTTCCGTCGGCTCGCGGGCTGTCACGCCGATCGCACTGGGCTCCATATCGGCCATGGCCGAAGGGTTCAGCCCTGCGGATCGTCGAGCTGGTAACCCAGACCGCGGATCGTCGTAATGATGTCGGCGCCCAGTTTTTTGCGGATGCGGGTGACGAACACCTCGATCGTGTTGGAATCGCGATCGAAATCCTGATCGTAGATATGTTCGATCAACTCGGTGCGCGACACGACCTTGCCCTTGTGATGGAGCAGGTAGGACAGCAGCTTATATTCCTGCGCGGTCAGTTTCACCGCTTCACCAGCGAGCGTCACCCGACCCGAGCGCGTGTCGAGGCGCACCTGACCCGCGGTCAATTCGCTCGACGCATTGCCCGCGGCGCGACGGATCAGCGCGCGCAGGCGAGCAATCAGTTCCTCGGTCTGGAACGGCTTGGCCAGATAATCGTCGGCGCCGGCATCCAGCCCCGCGACCTTGTCCGACCAGCTGTCGCGTGCGGTCAGCACGAGCACAGGAAAATTGCGCTTTTCGCGGCGCCAGCGGTCGAGCACGGTCAACCCGTCGATCTCGGGCAGTCCGAGGTCGAGAATCGCGGCGTCGTAATTTTCGGTCGAGCCGAGGAAATGGCCGTCCTCGCCATCGGTCGCCAGATCGACGGCATAGCCCGTCGCTTCCAGCGTCGCCTTCAGCTGCGGGCCCAGCGTGGGTTCGTCTTCGACAATCAAGATCCGCATTCGGACGCCTTTCCTTTGCTGGCCGGTGGAACCGGTCGCATGTTTCGACTGTGTATCAAGTCCGAACGATCATCGCAAAATGTCGTTGCGTCCGGATCTTCAGCATTTTTGAGATTGTCAGGGTTTACGACCGACGATCCGGCCGGTGCGGGCATCGACATAAACGACGACGACCTGACTGCCGTCCATGAATTTCAGCGCATAGATCATGCGTCCCGCGTCGAACTGCGGCCCGCCAAGATAGGTCATATCGCTATACGGCGCGCGCGAACGGACATCGGCGATCAGCCGGTTGAGCGGGATGACCTGCCCCTGCGCCGCCGCCTCGCGCAAATTATCCTGATCGCGATCGCCGCGCGCGACCGCAGGGGCCGCTGCGGAAAGCAGCAGGGCCGGGATGAGCAAGAAGGTCAGAGTGCGGATCATGGCCGTCTCTCTAATGCAAAGGCATTGAATAGGCGATGAATGGTCCGGTCAGCTCCCGTTTCGCTTGCGCGTCGGGCCAACCGGGCCATGGTGGGCGCGGCAGGGATTGAACCTGCGACCCCACCCGTGTGAAGGGTGTGCTCTACCACTGAGCTACGCGCCCGTCCGGATGCGACCAAATGGCCGACGCCCGAAAGCCGGACGTCCATAGCCGCTGCACCGATGATTGCAACGGCGATTTCGCCGAAACCATCGCATGCTTCGAAACCATCGTGCCGATGCAAATCAGGCCGCAGCTTGCGCTGCGGCCTGAAATATTCTCACCCAAAGGGTCCGTCAATCAGTTGACCGCGTCCTTGAGGGCCTTGCCGGCCTTGAACTTGGGCTGGTTCGATGCCGCGATGGTCATCGTTTCGCCGGTGCGCGGGTTGCGACCGGTCGATGCCTTGCGCTTGCTGACTGCAAAAGTGCCGAAACCAACGAGACGAACTTCGCCACCCTTTTTGAGCGAACCCGTGATCGCTTCAAAAACGGCTTCGACGGCTTTGCTCGCATCGCCCTTGGTCAGGCCGCTCGAGTCAGCGACGGCGGCGATCAGGTCTTGTTTGTTCATGCCTAAGGAACCCCTGCTTATGGTTGATTGAATGATTCATGGCCATGCCATGGCGCGTCACTAACGCCGTTTCGCCCCACCTTGTCAAAGCAAAAAGGCTCAAAAACCGTCGCTAAACGACGATTTTGCGACGAAAAGCCGGGTTGCGAAGCGTCAATCAACCAGGGTCAGTGGCGAATCGTCGTCTCGGAGTCCGATCCGGGCGCCAGCGGCGGCGAAGCGGCGAGTTCGTCGGCCTCGGTCCACTCGATCGGGACGACCGGGCTGACCAGTGCCACCGCGAGCACCTCGTCGACATGGCTGACCGGAATGATCTTTAGCCCGGTCGTAATATTCGCCGGAATTTCGACCAGATCCTTCTCATTTTCTTCGGGGATGAGGACCGTGGTGATGCCGCCGCGCAGTGCCGCGAGCAGTTTTTCCTTCAGGCCCCCGATCGCGAGCACACGGCCGCGCAGCGTCACTTCGCCGGTCATCGCGACATCGCGGCGTACCGCGATCCCGGTCAGCGTCGAAACCATCGCGGTGACCATGCCGACACCCGCTGACGGACCATCCTTTGGCACCGCGCCTTCGGGCAAGTGGATATGGATGTCCTTGCGCGCAAACAGGCTAGGCTTGATGCCATAGCTTGGCGCGCGCGCCTTCACGAAGGACAGAGCGGCCTGCACAGATTCGGTCATCACTTCGCCCAGCTTGCCGGTGGTGCGAATCTGCCCTTTGCCCGACGCGGTGACCGCCTCGATCGTCAGCAATTCGCCGCCGACCTCGGTCCACGCCAGTCCGGTGACGGCGCCGATCTGGTCCTCCAGATCGCCCATGCCATGGCGATATTTGCGCACCCCAGAAAACTCGTTGAGATTTTCCGACGTAACCGTGACGCTTTCCGCCTTGCCCTCGAGGATGCGGCGCAGCGCCTTGCGCGCCAACCGCGCAATCTCGCGTTCGAGCGTGCGGACGCCCGCCTCGCGGGTGTAATAGCGGATCAGATCGCGCAGCCCTTCGTCGGTCAGCGTGAATTCGCCGTCCTTCAGCCCGTGCGCCTGGACCTGTTTGGCGATCAGGTGGAGCTTGGCGATCTCGACCTTCTCGTCCTCGGTATAACCTTCGAGCCGGATGATCTCCATGCGATCGAGCAGCGCCTGTGGCAGGTTGAGCGAATTGGCGGTGGTGACGAACATGATGTCGCTCAGGTCGACGTCGATTTCCAGATAATGATCCTGGAATTTGCCATTCTGTTCGGGGTCGAGCACTTCGAGCAGCGCCGACGCCGGATCGCCGCGGAAATCCTGGCCCAGCTTGTCGATCTCGTCGAGCAGGAACAGCGGGTTCATCGTGCCGGCCTTTTTGAGGTTCGTCACGATCTTGCCCGGCAGCGAGCCGATATAGGTGCGGCGGTGGCCGCGAATTTCGGCTTCGTCACGCACGCCGCCCAGCGACTGGCGGATGAACTCACGCCCGGTTGCCTTGGCGATCGATTTGCCAAGGCTGGTCTTGCCGACGCCCGGCGGGCCGACGAGGCAGAGGATCGGCCCCTTCAGCTTGTTGGTGCGCGCCTGTACTGCCAGATATTCGACGATCCGGTCCTTGACCTTTTCGAGCGCATAATGGTCGTCGTCGAGGACGGCCTGCGCCGCGGCGATGTCTTTCTTCAGCTTCGACTTCTTGCCCCAGGGCAGGCCGATCAGCGTGTCGAGATAGTTGCGCACAACGGTCGCCTCGGCCGACATCGGCGCCATCGCGCGCAGCTTTTTCAGCTCGGCGTTCGCCTTGGCCTTGGCCTCCTTCGACATTTTCAGGCTGTCGATCTTGAGCTGCAACTCGGCCAGATCGTCGCCGCCCTCACCATTGTCGTTGCCCAGCTCGCGCTGGATCGCCTTGAGCTGCTCGTTCAGATAATATTCGCGCTGGCTCTTTTCCATCTGGCGCTTCACGCGGCCGCGGATCTTCTTTTCGACCTGCAGCACGCCAAGCTCGCCTTCCATGAAGGCGAACACCATTTCGAGCCGCTTCGATGGCGTATCTTCGACGAGTAGGGCCTGCTTGTCGGACACCTTGATGTTGAGATTGCCCGCGACCGAATCGGCGAGCCGCGAGGCGTCGTCGATCTGCGACAGCTGCACCGCGGTTTCGGCGGGCATCTTCTTGTTGAGCTTCGCGTAATTCTCGAACTGGTCGACCACCGAACGCATCAGCGCCGCGGTATCCACGCTGTCGTCGACGGTGTCGGCCACCGGTTTGACGCTTGCCATCACCGTCTTGTCGTCGGTCGACAGCGCGAGCAGCTTGGCGCGCTCCTTGCCCTCGACAAGCACGCGAACGGTGCCGTCGGGCAGCTTGAGCAGCTGGAGCACGGTCGCGATCACGCCGACGTCATACAGGTCATCGCGCTGCGGATCGTCCTCGCCCGGATCGAGCTGCGCGACGAGGAAGATTTCCTTGTCTGATTCCATCGCGGTTTCGAGCGCCGCGACCGAACGGTCGCGGCCGACGAACAGCGGCACGATCATATGCGGGAAAACGACGATGTCGCGCAGCGGCAAAAGCGGAAAAGATTGCGTCATTACGGCTCCTGGACGGGCGTCACAACCGGACGCACGCCCTTCTTATAGGGTGTTGATCGCTAATATGGCGTAACTTGGCACGCATTCAATGTCGCTGCGGTGAACAGCGAGGGCGAAGCCAGCTCAGAAAGGCAGCTTGAAGCCCGGGGGCAACGGCAATCCGCTCGTCATCTTGCCCATTTCTTCGTTGCTGACCCTGTCGGCCTTTTCGCGCGCGTCATTGAACGCCGCAGCGAGCAGATCCTCCAGCATTTGCTTGTCGGCAGGCACCATCAGGCTGTCGTCGATGCTGATCGCCTTGATCCGGCCCTTGGCGCTTGCCAATATCCGCACCAGACCGCCGCCCGAAACGCCCTCGACCTCGACGCTGTCGAGCTTCGCCTGCGCCTCCTGCATCTGCGCCTGCACCGTGGCAGCCGCTTCCTGCGCCGCCTTCATCATTTCTTCGATCGATTTCATGGATTGGACTTATGGCGATTGTCGGCGGGGTCTTCAAGGCTGGCGTCGGGAAAAGCCGCGAGCGCGGCCTTCACCACCGGCAGTTCGCGGATCCGTGCGTCATTGTCGGCGGCGGTCGCGGCGCGCATTTCCCCGAGGCTGGGCCGGGCATCGCCCTCATCCGCCCGGACGTGCCAGCGGCTGCCGGTGGCGGCGAGCAGTGCATCGCCCAGATCGCGCGGGAACGTCGAGGACAACGCCGGGACGGCGGCAAACACCAGCTGACCCGGTTCGAGTTCGATAACCCGCAGATGATCGTGGACCTGCACCGCCAGCCGGTGATTGCCGCTGCTTTCGAGCAATTGGTGGATCTGCGCGATCGTCAGCGACGTCGCCGGGAGCTCGGCAGCGGGTGCCGCGTCGGCGACGGGCGTGGCCGCGGCGGTTTCCTGCCCTGCGGCGGCGGAAGGCGCTGCGAGCGGCATCGTCGGCACGCGTCCCGATTCGAGCAGCTTCGCCAGCTCGCCGGGATCGGGCATCGACGCGGCGTAGATCACGCGGAGCAGCAGCATCTCCAGATGCTCGAGCGGATTGTTCGCGCGCAGCACCTCGTCATGCCCCTTGAGCAACAACTGCCACAGCCGGTTCAGTGGTGCGAAACCGAGCTTTTGCGCCCAGTCCCCGATGCGCTCGCGGTCGGCCTCGGCGAGCGCCGGATCGTCGTGGCGCGACACCTTCGCCAGCGTCACCGCGTGGGTCAGGTCCATCAACCCGCGCACCATCGCCACCGGCTCGATCCCCAGCGCATATTGCGCCCGCGCCAAGTCGATCGCCGCGCCGCTGTCGCCGTCCAGGATCGCCGCCATCAGCTGGGTGATGGCGGTGCGGTCCGACAGCCCCAGCATCACGCGCACCTGCGCCGCGCCGATCATCCCGCCACCATCGAGGTCGGCGTGTGCGATAGCTTGATCCAAAATCGAAAGGCCATCGCGAACCGACCCTTCGGCCGCGTTGGCGATCAGCCAGATCGCCGGCGCCTCGGCTTCGACGCCTTCTTTTTGCAATATCGAACTGAAATGCGCGAACAGCATGTCGGGGGTGATACGGCGCAGGTCGAAGCGCTGGCAGCGCGACAGCACCGTCACCGGCACCTTGTTGACCTCGGTCGTCGCGAACAGGAATTTGACGTGCGGCGGCGGTTCTTCGAGCGTTTTCAGCAGCGCATTGAACGCGTTACGCGACAACATATGCACTTCGTCGATGATGTAGATCTTGTAGCGCGCGGACACCGCGGCATAGCGCACCGCCTCGATAATCTCGCGGACATCGTCAACGCCGGTGTTCGACGCGGCGTCCATTTCGATGACGTCGATATGGCGGCCTTCGGTGATCGCGCGGCACGGCTCACACACCCCGCACGGGTCGATCGTCGGGCCGCCCCGCCCGTCGGGGCCGATGCAATTTAGTGCTTTTGCGATCAGGCGCGCGGTCGACGTCTTGCCGACCCCGCGCACCCCGGTCATCAGAAACGCATGCGCCAGCCGGTCGCGCGCAATCGCGTTGCCGAGCGTGCGCACCATCGCATCCTGACCAATCAGTTCGGCAAAGGTTTGCGGGCGGTATTTGCGGGCAAGCACGCGGTACGGGCCGCTCGACGCCTGCGGCTTCACCTCGGGCAGGTCAATTCCCAGCATCGCGGGTTCGTCGTCGGCGGAATCGCTCATGGCATCGTCTTAGGGACGGCGCGCGATCTTGTCGAAGGGGGAAATTGGGTGGGAGCCGGAACGACCCGCGGCGAATTCGTTGCGGCTGCTTCCTTCCGGACCTGACCGGGTTGGCGAAGACCACGTCCGCCCGACTCCCGCGGCGCATATGGCGGGGGATGGGGCGAATTGCAAGTTGTGTTGCCCCCCAATTGTCACCCCGGCAAGGGGGTTCAGCGCGGCCCCTGCATGTTGCGGCTTTCGCCCGGGATGTGGACGGTCAGCCCATCCATCGCCTCGGTCAGCAAGATCTGGCACGCAAGGCGGCTCGTCCGCCGCACCCCGGCGGCGAGGTCGAGCATATCCTCTTCCATTTCGCTCGCGGGCGGCAGGCGGTCGAAATCCTCTTTGGCGACGATGACATGGCAGGTCGAGCAGGCCATCTGGCCTTCGCACGTCCCCTCCAGCGGCATCATATGCGCCTGCGCGACGTCGAGCAGGATGCTGCCCGCTTCCGCATCGGCCTCGGTGCGGCCCTTGCCATCGGCGTGGATGAAGGTGACGCGCATCAATTGACCCCCTGCAACCGCGCCGCATCCTTGATCGCGGTCAGCCCGTCGCGCAATTCCTGCTCGCTGGTGTAGCGCCCCCAGCCTAGCCGGATCGACGCGCGCGCATCGGCTTCGCTCACGCCCATCGCGCGCAGGACATGGCTGACCTTGCCCGACCCGCTGCCGCACGCGCTGCCGAGCGAGAAAGCGATATTGCGGGCATCGGACATCAGACGGAGGCCGTTTACGCCCTCGCGCCGGACGTTGAGGTTGCCGTGATAGCGCCGCTCGGCATCGCCGTTGATCGTCCATTCGGGCAGCATATCCCTCGCCAGCGACCAGAGGCGCTCGACATGCGCGACATCTTTGCCCGACTGCTCCGCCGCCAGCGCCGCGGCGGCACCGAAGCCGGCACAGAGCGCGGGCGACACGGTGCCAGATCGCATCCCCTGTTCCTGCGCCCCGCCGAGCATGAAGGCCGGCAGATCGAGCCCGTCCTTCACCCACAGCGCGCCGATGCCCTTTGGCCCGTGGATCTTGTGCGCCGACAGCGCGATCAGGTCCGGTCCATCGGGAATCGCGACGCGACCATAGCCCTGCACCGCGTCGCAGAGCAAAAGACTATTCTTTACATGGGCGGCGGCGGCGAAGTCGGCCACCGGCTGGATCGTGCCAACCTCGTTGTTGACGAGCATCACCGCCACGATGCCATTTTCGGGTATGAGCGCTGGATCGGGCGGCAGCGCCAGCCCAGCGCTATCGACAGGCAAGATCGCGGCATGCAGCCGTTCGAGGCATTGCAGCGACGCCGCATGTTCGATGCTAAGCCCGGCAACGCCGCCCGGCATGACCTCAGCTCCCCGCAACAGGGCCCAGTTGAGCGCCTCGGTGGCGCCCGAGGTAAAAAGGACGCGGCCGCCCTTGGGCAACAACGTCGCAACCTGATCGCGCGCGAACTCGACCGCCGCCGCCGCGGCGCGGCCGCCTTTATGCGTGCTCGACGGATTGGCGAAGCCATCACCCTCGCCCGGTCCTTCGAGCCAGCGCAGCATCGCCGCACGCGCCTCGCGCGCGAGCGGCGTCGTGGCTTGGTAATCAAGGTAGATCATGTCGGCGCATTTGCCTCTTAAACCCGTTCGTGTCGAGCGAAGTCGAGACACGCTGGGGTCGTGAATGCCTTCGCGTGTCTCGACTTCGCTCGACACGAACGGAAACCAAAGAGTGATTTGAGCGAACCTTATTGCGAGCGATTCGCAAAAGTTGCATGTTGAGACCTATTTTCTATATAGGCGCCATCTTCGCTCCGCCACTCCGCCAGCCGGCGATTCGGTCGTGAGCTCAAAAAGATAAGAGGTGCTCCCATGCCCGACGTGATTTTTACCGGCCCCGAGGGCCGTATCGAAGGCCGTTTCTCGCCCCCGCCGCGCCCGCGCGCGCCGGTTGCGCTGATCCTGCATCCGCATCCGCAGGGCGGCGGCACGATGAACGATCGCATCACGCAGGCGATGTACAAAAGCTTCGTCGCGCGCGGTTTCGCGGTGCTGCGCTTCAACTTTCGCGGCGTCGGCCGCAGCCAGGGCACGTTCGACAACGGCATCGGCGAACTGAGCGATGCCGCGTCGGCGCTCGACTGGGTGCAGTCGATCCATCCCGAGGCGCAGACCACGTGGATCGCGGGCTTCAGTTTCGGCGCGTGGATCGGCATGCAGCTGTTGATGCGCCGCCCCGAAATCCGCGGCTTCCTCTCGGTTGCGCCGCCGGCGAACATGTATGATTTCAGCTTCCTCGCCCCCTGCCCTTCGTCGGGCATCATCGTCGCGGGCGGCCAGGACGAGATCGTTCCGCCGAGCGCAGTACAGAAACTGGTCGATAAGCTACGCACCCAAAAAGGCATCACCATCCATCACGACGAGATCCCGCGCGCGAACCACTTCTTCGAGCATGAACTCGACCAGTTGATGAAGTCGCTCGATAATTATCTGGATATGCGGCTCGCGCCAGATTCGCCGATCCGCTGACAAAGCCATCCTCCCTGTCGCGACGTGACGCGACGGGGAGGATTATTTCACCGGCACCAGCCAGATCGCGACATTGGCGAACATCACCAGCGCGGCGACCAGCATCAGCAGCGCTCGGCGGTGGTCGCCCTTGCGAAAGACGTAGACCGCGCCGCCCGTGAGGAGGACGCCGGTCAGCATCAGGATGGATATGATCGTATCGGACATAGGGCCGCTTTATCGATCGCGTCACAAATTTGCCACCTCGCTTATGGCCAATCGTCGCGGCTTCGCCTAAAGCGCCCTCATCGATTCCCTGACGCCCTGCGGGAGCCGCGACATGCGCATTGCCATAGCCTCTGACCACGCCGCTTATGAACTGAAAGCGCAGCTTGCCGAATGGCTGCGCGACGCAGGGCACGAGGTCGAGGACCTTGGCACCAATGGTCCCGAGAGCGTCGACTATCCCGATTTTGGCTACCGCCTTGCCGAATCGATTGCCGATGGCCGCGCGGAACGTGGCGTCGCGCTTTGCGGGTCGGGCATAGGAATTTCGATCTCGGTCAATCGCAACCCCGCCGCGCGCTGTGCGCTGGTGTCCGAACCGCTGTCGGCCAAGCTTTCGCGCGAGCATAATGACGCCAATGTCATTGCGATGGGCGCGCGCCTGACCGGTATCGATATGGCCAAGGCGTGCCTCGACGCCTTTCTCGCCACCGAATTCGCCGGCGACCGCCACGCGCGCCGCGTCGACAAGCTTTCGAATCCGCATCAACTGGAGACCAGCCGATGACCACAGACACGCTCGACAAGCCCATCAAATCGGCCGGCTATTTCACCGACGGCGTCGACACCGTCGACCCTGCGGTCGCCGCGGCGATGAAGCATGAACTCGAGCGCGAACGCTATCAGATCGAACTGATCGCGAGCGAGAATATCGTTTCGAAAGCCGTGCTCGAAGCGCAGGGCAGTGTCTTCACGAACAAATATGCCGAAGGCTATCCCGGCCGCCGTTACTATCAGGGCTGCGCGCCGTCGGACGAGGTCGAAACCCTCGCGATCGACCGCGCCAAGCAGCTGTTCGACTGCGGCTATGTGAACGTCCAGCCGCATTCGGGGGCGCAGGCAAACGGCGCGGTGATGCTGGCGCTGACCAAGCCCGGCGCGACGATCCTGGGGATGAGCCTCGACGCTGGCGGCCACCTGACCCATGGCGCGCCGCCCGCGATGTCGGGCAAATGGTTCAACGCCGTGCAATATGGCGTGCGCGCCGAAGATCATCTCGTCGATTTCGACCAGGTTGAAGCGCTGGCGAAGGAACATCGCCCCGCGCTGATCATCGCAGGCGGCTCGGCTTATCCACGCACGCTCGACTTTGCGCGTTTCCGCGCGATTGCCGATGATGTCGGCGCGCTGCTGATGGTCGACATGGCGCATTTCGCCGGGCTGGTAGCCGGCGGCGTCCATCCCTCGCCGATGGAGCATGCGCATGTCGTCACCACGACGACGCACAAGACGCTGCGCGGCCCGCGCGGCGGCATGATCCTGACCAATGACGAAGCGATCGCCAAGCGCATCAATTCGGCGGTGTTCCCCGGCCTGCAGGGCGGTCCGCTGATGCACGTCATCGCCGCCAAAGCCGTCGCATTCGGGGAAGCGCTGCGCCCCGATTTCAAGGATTATGCCAAGGCCACCGTCGCCAATGCTCAGGCGCTGGCCGGCCGCCTGAAGGCACGCGGCGCCGATGTGGTGGCGGGGGGTACCGACACGCACCTCGCGCTGATCGACCTGCGCCCGCTCGGCGTCACCGGACGCGACGCCGATGAAGCGCTCGAACGCAGTGCGATCACCTGCAACAAGAACGGCATCCCCTTCGACCCGCTGCCGCCGGTCAAAACCAGCGGCATCCGCGTCGGATCGCCGGCGGGGACCACGCGCGGTTTCGGTATCGCCGAGTTCGAGGATATCGGCGACATGGTCGCCGACGTGCTCGAAGCGCTGCGCGACAAGGGTGAACATGGTGACGCCGACGTCGAAGCCGATGTCCGCGGCCGCGTCCGTACGCTGTGCGAACGCTTCCCGATCTATCAGGGCTGATCCGATGGCACGACAACATCCCGAAGAACCCACGCTGGCCGAGGTCACGATCGAAGAGGTCAAGGCGATGGCGAAGCAGGGTCTGGCGCATCCGTCGACCCGCCCGGTGCTGGTTGGCGGCGGTATCGGCGCCGTCGTCGGCCTGTTGCTCGATGCCGTCAGCTGGCCGGTCGGACTGTTCGCGGGCGCCGCCATTGCGCTGCTGATGCGGGTGCGTCGCTAGCCCATGCGTTGCCCCTATTGCGGCCATGAAGACAGTCAGGTGAAGGACAGCCGCCCGACCGAGGACGGCGCGGCCATTCGCCGCCGACGCCAGTGCGAGGATTGCGGCGCGCGCTTTACGACGTTCGAGCGTATCCAGCTACGCGAAGTTGCCGTGCTCAAGGCAGGGGGCGGGCGCGAACCTTTCGATCGCGAAAAACTGATGCGCAGCATCCAGATCGCGTGCCGCAAGCGCCCGATCGACGGCGCACGCATTGAACGGCTGGTGTCTGGCATCCAGCGCCAGCTCGAAACTTCGGGCGAAAATGAAGTGCCGGCGGCACAGATCGGCGCCATGGTGATGGAAGCGCTCAAAGGCTTCGACAGCGTCGCCTATATCCGCTTTGCCAGCGTGTATCGCGAATTTACCGAGGCAAAGGATTTCGAGGAATTCGCGTCGTCGGTGACCGAGGCGGCGCACAAAAGTTGACCGTGGCCACCGCCCTACCCCCCGTCATCGTCCTCGTCCGTCCGCAGCTGGGTGAAAATATCGGCAAGGCGGCGCGCGCGATGCTCAATTTCGGGCTGACCGAATTGCGGCTGGTCACCCCGCGCGATGGCTGGCCGAATCCCGATGCGGGTCCGGCGGCGGCGGGCGCCGACATCGTGCTGGCGGATGCGCAGGTGTTCGCTAGCTTGGCCGAGGCGGTTGCCGATTGCACCACCATCTATGCGACCACGGTGCGCAAACGCGGCGTGATGAAGCCTGTGTTGACCCCCGAAGCCGCGGCGCGCGCGGTGCATGCCGATGCGGGTCGCTCAGCGTATGTGTTTGGCGCTGAGCGCTCGGGTCTGGATACCGATGATGTCGCACTCGCGCACAATATCGTGACGGTGCCGATCAATCCGAAATTCGGGTCGCTCAATCTCGCACAGGCGGTGATCCTGCTCGCCTATGAGTGGTCAAAGGGGCAATCGCTGGCAAGCCCGCCCGAGGTGCCGCTCGATCCCGTCGCGCCGCATGCAGAGCTGGAAGAACTGATCCAGCATCTGGTGCGCGACCTCGACGCCAGCGGCTATTTCGTCCCGCCCGAACGGACCGACGCGACGCTGCGCACGCTGCGCACCGCGCTCACCAAGACCGGCTGGTCGCACAATGATATCAGGATGATGCACGGGATCATAACCAGTCTTGGCAGAAAGCCGCGAGCGCGATAACAGGCTCCTCCCCTCCCAGGAGTCAAACGTCCATGCTTACCCTGTTGATGTCGCTGGCCCTTTCCGCAGCGTCCACCGAAGCCCCGACCACGCAGCCGGCAACCGAAACCGCCGCCAAGCCCGACAAAAAGCCCAAGCTTGTTTGCCGTCGCATCGCCAACACCGGCAGCCGCCTGCCCGAACGCGAGTGCCGCACGCAGGAAGATTGGGACCGTCAGGCCGATACGACCAGTCAACAGCTGAAGGGCGCCAAATGAAGGCGGCGGGTGCCACACCCGGTGCCCGCCACCCCTCACCCGTCGCCAGCGGCGATGATGCTGCCGTGCACCGGTACCTTGGCCCCTGAGCAATGCGACTTTAGACCTTGGTTTCTCCAAGGAGTTTGATTCGCATGCTAACGCTTTTGCTCTCCCTTGCCCTGTCAGCGGCCTCGCCTGATGCGGCGACTGCGGCACAATCTGCAACCCCCGACACCAGCAAACCGGCGACGCCCGCCAAGCCCAGGAAAGTTTGCCAAAAGATCGAGAAGACCGGCAGCACGGTGCCAAAGCGCGTCTGCCGCATCGTCGCCGAACCGGCAAAGCCCGCCGTTGACGCGGCGCGCGCCGACACCGCTGCGCCCGCAGGCGGCACCACCAACTAACCACGCAGTCAGCGAGCGGTGCGGATGCGATCCCATTCGATGGCCTCATGGGCGATCGATTGTTCAACCAGTTCGTTCCACACCGCGCGCAGCCGTTCGGGCGCCAGCCCGGCGGCGTCGGCTTCGCGTGCGACATTGTCGAGCACCTGCGCCTTGCGCGCCTCGTCGCGCACCGTTCCGCGGTCGGTCTTGATACGCGCCGCGGCGTTCATGTAACCGAAGCGGCGCACCAGCAGCGCGACGAGCTCGCGGTCGACCTGATCGACCCCCGCACGGACATCGGTCATCGTTTCGCAGGCTTGGGGAGATTTGGCAGCGTTCATGCGCGCTGCCTTTAGCGGTTTTTGCGATGCTGTCGAGGCACGCGTCCGAACGGCGCCGCAACGCTTGACTTTGCGCGCCTCCCCTTCTAATCGCGCGCCTTCGCAATGGACCCCGCACCCCGGTGAAGCGGCGGTCGCATATGGCCCAAGACTATTTTGGGCCCATATGGTGCGACCCGGGACACGCCGAAATCTCTCGGCACACAGCAAGTTGGAGACGACATATGTCGAAGCGCCATAGCGCCAAGTATAAGCTCGACCGCCGGATGGGTGAAAACATCTGGGGTCGCCCGAAGAGCCCGGTCAACCGCCGCGAATATGGCCCCGGCCAGCACGGTCAGCGCCGCAAGGGTAAGGTGTCCGACTTCGGCATCCAGCTTCGCGCGAAGCAGAAGCTGAAGGGCTATTACGGCGACATCACCGAAAAGCAGTTCAAGAAGAACTATTTCGAAGCGTCGCGGATGAAGGGCGACACCGGCCAGAACCTGATCGGCCTGCTCGAACGCCGCCTCGACGCGGTTGTCTATCGCTCGAAATTCACCCCGACGATCTTCTCGGCGCGCCAGTTGGTGAGCCACGGTCACGTCTATGTGAACGGCGTGAAGTGCAACGTCGCCAGCCGCCTGGTGAAGCCGGGTGACGAAATCACCCTCGGCAAAAAGGCGCAGGAAATGGCACTAGTCGCCGAAGCGCAGAGCCTGCCCGAGCGCGACCTGCCCGAATATCTGGCGATCGACGGCACCAAGGCAACTTACGTCCGCGTCCCGACGCTCGACGAAGTTCCTTATCCGGTGAAGATGGAACCGAACCTGGTCGTCGAATTCTATTCGCGCTGATCGGTTCGATCACGGTTTTCAAAAAGGGGCGGTCCGGCAACGGGCCGCCCCTTTTTCGTTTTACTTGGGCAGGAACGCCGAAATCCTGCGCAGCATGTCGGCGCGGGCTTCGCCGGTTTCGAGGCTGTGCGCGAGCTCTGGATATTCGATCAGTTCGACGCGCTTGCCCTTGCCCCGCAGCGCGCCGCGCATGATGCGCGACTGCTCGATATCGACATTCTGATCGAAGGTGCCGTGGAACATCAGGACGGGCGCCTTGATCGCGTCGGCATTCTCTGAAGGCGATCCCTCCCGGATATGCGGGCCAGAACCGATATAGCGCGCATTGATCCGGCCACTACCCTGTTCGGCCGCAGCGGCTTTCAAGCGTGCGAGATCGGTGACGGGTGCGATGGCTACGATCGCCTGAAACAGGTCAGGCGCGACGACCCCCGACTGGAGCGCTGCGTAACCACCATAGGACCAACCGACGATCGACAGCTTCTTGGCATCAACCCCTTGCGACACGAGCCAGCGCCCGCCGTCGGTAACGTCGCTCAGCGCGACCTTCCAGGACTGGAATCCATTGCTCTGATACCATTCGTCGCCATAGCCAGACGAACCACGGAAATTGGGCTGGAGCACAGCATAGCCCGATTGCGCGAAATATTGCGCCAGCCAATCAAATCCCCATTCGTCGCGCGCCGACGGTCCGCCGTGCGGCATCACGATCGCGGGCAATCCTTTGGCATCGGTGCGTCCCGGCGGCAGCGTCAGATATCCCGGAACCTGCGTTCCGTCTGCCGCAGCATAGGTCACGGCCTTGACCGGCGACAGCGCGACACCTCCCAGCTTCTCCCGAACCATCAGCAGCGGACGCAGCTCTTTCGCTTTGGGGGTGAACAGATAATAGATGCCCGGATCAACGTCCGATGTCGCGAGGACGAGATAACGGCTTTCGTCGGCGCTCGCATCGACGAGAAGCACCTGCTTGCCGCCCAAAGCTTTCGACAAAGCCCCCGTCATGGACGCAATACCCGCGTCGGTTATCACCGCCTCACGCCGGTCGGTTGCATAGGAAACGCCTACGAAACGGCCATTGCGGCCAACGCGTACGATGTCGTCGACATCGACCTTCGGATGCGCATAAACCGTCTTCGTCGTTCCCGTGCCGTCGAGCACCATCGACACGACCGCGTCGCGCCCGTCAATCTTGGTAAACCCATAAACACTGTTCGTCGCCGCATCTACCACCGCCGGTCGGAACCCTTCGTCGGTCAGGACGTCGGATTGAGCGAGCGCTCGCCAATCGCCGCCCTCCTGCGGCCGGAAAAAGTAACGGATGATCGATTCATATTGCCGGGTCGCGCCAACAAGCGCCTGCGTCGCCATAATACGCACTCGCCCCTGACCGTCGGAATAGTAACGGGATGCATCACGAACCGGGTTTTCGACGCGCCGGCTTGCGCCGCTCACCGTATCGATGCGATCGACGCCGAGGCCTTCGAGCCGCTTCGTGATGGCGGTTCCGATATCGGTTTCCGGAACATAGGCCCGGGTCATCAACAGCGATCCATTCTCCGACGACGACCAGTCGATAACATTACCGCCACGAAAATCATAATAAAGCACGCGATCGCTATGGCGATTGGAGAGCGTGCGCAGATTGCTGCCATCCGCATCGACCGCCAGCATACTCAAAGCGCCGACGACCTCGCCGGCGTAGTCGACGCGAGCAAATGTCTGACACGCCAGGCGCACGTTCGTAACCCAGCCGCACCAGTTAAGGTCGCTTTCCGCACCGCCGGACAAGATCGGTTGCGGCGCCGACCCTTCGCCAGTTCCCACAACATAAAGACGGCGCTTCCGGTCCGCCCCATTGTCGATATAGGCAATCCGGCTGCCGTCGGGTGACAGGCTGATGTCGTGGACCGACTCCAATGCACCAAAACGGGTGGCATTATCCGTCGGCTCCTGCGCCGACGCTCCACAGGTTGCGGCTAACGCCGCGACAAAGGCGAGCGCGGAAACGCCTTGGCGCCGATATATTTGCGATTTCATCCCTGCTCCCAAAACTTGGCCTCGTTGGATCAATTTACTGACCGATGCGCGAATTTTCGCAAGCGATTTCAGTTCAGTTTTGGGGGCATTTGACGATCGGCGGTCTGCTTGCATCGAACCGGCTAGGCTGGCACAAGTCCGATCGTCACAAACGAAACTTTCCAAGGACATTTCATGCTCCGTTTCCCCCGAACAGCCGCCGCCGTTGCGGTGCTTTTGACCGTTTCCGCGTGCAACGCATCGGACAAAGCCGCCGCGCCCGCCGCCACCGCCATCCCCGACGTCGAAATTCCCGAACTGTCGCTCGCGACGCTTCAGGAGGTCACGAAAGAATTGTCGCTCGATGCCTATGAAGGCCGCGCCCCCGGTACCCCCGGCGAGGAAAAGACCGTCGCTTATCTGATCAAGAAATATCAGGAAGCGGGGCTGAAGCCCGGCAACAACGGCAGCTGGACGCAGGATGTGCCGCTGGTTGAAATCACCGCGAAAAACGCGACGCCGCTGACCTTCACCGGCGGCAAGGCTCCGGTCACCGCGCAATATGCCAAGGACTATGTCGCGTTCAGCTATCGCGTTCAGCCGACGACCGCGGTGAAGGACAGCGATGTGGTGTTTGTCGGTTACGGCATCGTGGCCCCCGAAAAGGGCTGGAACGACTATGCCGGGCTCGATGTGAAGGGGAAGACCGTCGTCGTTCTGGTCAACGATCCCGACTGGCAGACGAAGGAAGCCAAGGGCGAGTTCAACGGTCGCGCTATGACTTACTATGGCCGCTGGTCGTATAAATATGAGGAAGCCGCGCGGCAGGGCGCCGCGGCGGTGCTGATCGTCCATGACACCGAACCCGCCGCCTATGGCTGGAACGTCGTCGAATCGAGCAACACTGGCACCAACTATCTGGCCGAAAGCAAGAATGGCGGCGCCGACCAGACTGTCGCCAATGGCTGGATCCAGCTTCCCAAGGCCAGGGAACTCTTCGCGAGCGCCGGGCAGGATCTCGACAAGCTGCGCGATGCCGCTGGGAAAAAGGGCTTCAAGCCCGTCGCGCTGAACGGCGTGAAGGCGAACTTCGGCTTCGACAATGACATTTCAAAAAAGATGTCGCGCAACGTCATCGGCGTGCTGCCGGGCGCCAAGCGTCCCGATGAATATGTGCTCTACACCGGCCACTGGGACCATCTCGGCCGCTGCACGCCGGTCGCTGGCGACGACATCTGCAACGGCGCGGTCGACAATGCCACCGGCATCGCGGGTCTGGTGACGCTGGCGCAAGCGTTCAACAAGGCGGGCGCGCCCGACCGCAGCATCGTATTCCTGGCGGTGACCGCCGAGGAATCGGGGTTGCTCGGATCGAAATATTATGCCGAAAACCCGATCTTCCCGCTGTCGCAGACCGTCGGCGGTGTGAACATGGACGCGCTCAACTCCGTCGGTCCCGCCAAGGACATCGTGGTCGTCGGCGGCGGCAAGTCCGAACTCGACGCCTATGTCGAAAAGCTAGCCAAGATGGAGGGCCGCACGGTCAAGGCCGAACCGACCCCCGAAAAGGGCTTTTACTATCGTTCGGATCACTTCAGCTTTGCCAAGCTGGGCGTGCCGATGTTCAACTTCGGCAGCGGCGACGAGCTGGTTGAGGGCGGCGTCGAAGCGGGCCAGAAAGCGTCTGAAGATTATGAAAAGAACCGCTATCACGCGCCGGGCGATGAATATGAGGCGATCACCAACTGGGGCGGCATGATGGCCGACCTGCGCCTCTATTACGCCGCGGGCCGCATGCTGGCGATGACCGAGGCGTGGCCGAACTGGGTCGAAGGCGACGAATTCCGCGCCGCCCGCGACAAGTCGCGCGCTGCTGCGAAATAGCAATACCCGCATCTTCGTCATTGCGAGGAGCGAAGCGACGCGGCAATCCAGAGTGGTGTAAACCGCCCTGGATTGCTTCGCTTCGCTCGCAATGACGAAAGAGGATTTGAGCAAAATGACCCTAAAAATGCCCGCCGAATGGGCGCCGCACGAAGCAGTGTGGATCGGCTTCCCCCATCTGGCCGACGAATGGTCCGGACAGATCGACGCCGCGCGGCGCGATGTCGCTGCCTTTGCCAACGCCGTGCGTGATGGCGGGCGCGGCGAGACGGTGCATCTGCTCGTGCGTGATCATGCCAACGCCGACGTTGCCGAGACGCTCGTCGATGAGGGTGTGCAGCTTTTTGTCGCTCCCTTCGGCGATATCTGGCTGCGCGACACAGGGCCGATCATCGTCGGCACCTGCACTAGACGCGAGGCGCGCAATTTCGACTTCAACTGGTGGGGCAACAAGTTCGTGATGCCCGGCGACCGGGAAATCGGGGCGATCCTCGCCGCGCACGCGGACCTGCCGACGCAGCACCTTGATTGGGTGCTCGAGGGTGGCGGCATCGACGTCGACGGCACCGGGCTTTGCGTCACCACCGAAGAATGTTTGCTCAACCCCAACCGCAATCCCGCGCTGACGCGCGAGGAGATAGCGGTGCGGCTCCACCAGTCGCTCGGGATCGAGCGGCTATTGTGGTTGGGGAACGGGCTGGTCGGCGATCATACCGACGGGCATGTCGACAATCTGGCGCGCTTTGTCGGCGAAGGGCGACTGGCGATCCCGGTCTCGGCGGGCGACGACGACCCCAACGCGCATATCTACGCCGACGCGCGCGCGCGCACCGCAGCGTTCGGCGGCGTCGAAATCGTCGACCTCCCTTCGCCCGGACGGATCGAGATCGACGGCGAGATCGCAGCGGCGAGCTATATGAACTTCTATATCGGAAACAGCGTCGTCGTCGTGCCGACTTATGGCGTGGCGAACGACCGGGCCGCGGTCGATGCGCTGGCGGCGCTCTTTCCCGATCGCCGCGCCGTCGGGGTTCCGGCCCTCGGCATCATCGCCGGCGGCGGCAGCTTTCATTGTTCGAGCCAGCAGGTGCCATGCTGACGGCTGGTTTCATCGCGCGGGCTTTATTGTCGGGGTTGATTATTGCGGCGATCGCGTGGATCGGCAGGCGAAACGCCGCAGCGGCAGCGCTGGTGGCATCGCTGCCGCTGGTATCGCTGCTCGGGATTTTGTGGCTTTGGCACGATACGGGCGATCGCGAGCGGCTCGCCGGTCATATGGAGGCGACCTTCTGGTATGTCCTGCCCAGCCTCCCGATGTTTCTGGTCACGCCGATCATGCTGCGCAGCGGCATGAATTTCTGGGTCGCGCTGGGCGCGGGTTGCGCGCTGACCATAGTGCTCTATCTTCTCGTCATTCCCCTCGCCGCGAAGTTCGGCATCAGATTGTAAGCTTTCGACCATGACCCGTACGATCACTGTCGCCGCGCTGCAGCTTCCCCTGCCCGGTCCCGTCCAGCCCAACATCGACGCGGTGTCGGCGCTCGTTGCGGACGCGGCTGCGAAGGGCGCGCAGGTCATCCTGCCGCCCGAACTCTTCGAAGGCCCCTATTTCTGTCAGGTCGAGGACGAGGCCTTGTTCGCCTCGGCGCGTCCCACCGCCGAGCATCCGAGCGTCATCGCGATGCAGGCACTTGCGGCGAAGCTGAAAGTCGCGATCCCGACCAGTTTTTTCGAGCGCGACGGGCCGCATTATTACAACACGCTCGCGATGATCGGCCCCGATGGCGCGATCATGGGGACGTATCGCAAGAGCCACATCCCCGATGGGCCGGGCTATAAAGAGAAATATTATTTCCGCCCCGGCAATAGCGGCTTCAAGGTATGGGACGTCTTCGGGGCGCGGATCGGCATCGGGGTCTGCTGGGACCAATGGTATCCCGAATGCGCGCGCGCGATGGCGCTAATGGGCGCCGAACTGCTGTTCTATCCGACCGCGATCGGCAGCGAGCCCTATGACGCCGACCTCGACACCAGCCGGATGTGGCGCCGCGCGATGCAGGGGCATAGCGTTTCGAACTGCATGCCGGTGATCGCCGCCAACCGTATCGGCACCGAGGGCGATGCCAGTTTCTATGGCCACAGCTTCATCAGCGACGAATGGGGCGATTTGACGCAAGAATTTGGCGCCAGCGAAACCGGGGTGCTGATCGAAACGATCGACCTCGACCGCGCCGCGAAGCACCGCGCGGGAATGGGGTTTTTCCGCGACCGGCGGCCGCAGCTTTATGGACGGCTGGTCGAAGACATCTGACCGCAGCCGGGGGGCAAATGCGATGGAACTACCCGCAGACATCTTTACCGAACCCGAGGACGTCGATCCCGAAACGCTGGCGAATCTTGGCCCCCTCCGCCGCCTCGCCGGGATCTGGGAGGGGCAGCGCGGGGTCGACGTCAATCCCAAGGCCGATGGCCCCGAAACGCGCGAATATTATGAGCGGATCGAGATGCAGCCGATCGACCCGCAAGCTAACGGGCCGCAGCTCTTTTATGGCCTGCGCTACCACCTCCACGTCAACACGCGCGAGGAGGAGATCAGCTTTCACGATCAGGTCGGTTACTGGCTCTATGAAGCGGCGACCGGGCTGATCCTCCAGACGCTGGCGATCCCGCGCGGGCAGATCGCCATCGCGGCCGGGCATGCCGAACCCGACGCCAGGCGGCTGGTGGTCAAGGCGACGCGCGGCCAGACCGAATATGGCATCTGCTCGACGAGCTTTCTCGACCTCGCTTTCCGCACCGACAGCTATGAATTGACCGTCGATTTCCATGACGACGGATCGTGGAGCTATGTTTCGGACACGATGCTGATGGTGAAGGGCCGCGACACATTGTTCCAGCACCGCGACCGGAACAGGCTCGTGAAGATTGCCGAGCCCGATCTCAATCCGTGGGCAAAGATTTCGCGCGGCAAATAGGCTCAATTTTCAAAGCGGCGGATGCTTTCCAGGTCGGCGCGGTCGAGCGGCTGGGTCAGCCACAGGCCGCCGCGACCGGCACGCGACCAGCGCACGATGGCACGCCGTTTCACCCCGCCTGGCAAGATCAGGTCGAGCTCCTTGCCGACCTCGAAATGGCCGTCGTGGAGGAAACCCGCACCATGCTGCGACAGATCGACCAGTTCAATGTTGCCCGTGCCCTCGGCGGTCACCGCCTGCGCCCGGCTATGCACCGGCAAGCGCGGCTGGCGGTACCCCATCGCGCGCTGTTCGGCTGCCAGTTGCTTGAGCACATCGGCAACATCGACTTCCTTGTCGAAAGCGACGCCGCAGCGCCCCTCGGCGGACCACACCACCTTGCCGCGCAGCGTTACGGTGTCGGATAAGGAGATTTCCAGCGCTTCGCCGACGCTGATCGGGACATCGGCGGCGAGCATCATGCCATTGTCGGACATATTGCGAACGCGCCACAGACCTGCATCCCCGTTGCGGACGACCTTGGCGATGCGCCAAACAGTCCGGTAACGATCGGTGCCGCGACGATCGGTGCTGTTTCCGGTGGCACCAATATCTTGCTCCTCGGTCGGATCGGAGAAGCGATGTTGATTCATATAATCCACCTTATCGGAGCAGCGTGAGACAGCAGCGACAAGTCGCTGGCAATGCTGGAAATGCGCCACTCAAGCTTGACGTTGCTATCAGAAATTTCATTATAATTCAACGCTACTGCAAACCATGTCTAATCTAAATATAACGACTTCGGCCAATCCCGACACAAGCTTGATCGTCAACCGTGAGCAAACTTCATATTCTGAATATTTTAACGGTACCGGGACGGCGACATTAAGTGCCAAAGTGGAAGCATTGCAGGCAAAATGCCGCCTATCGCGCCCGCCATCCGGCATCGCGCGCAGCGCGCTCGGCGCTGGCATCAAGCGGGTCGCCTGCCATCATCGTCGCAGCCATCGCGGCGAGTTCGCCCGAAGACGCCTGCCGGTAGTCGCCCCGCGCCTGCCCGCGCCGCGTGCGTTCGAGCTGCCAGCGATCATCGTCGCGGCAGCCGATGCCGTCGATCGCGCCGCTTTCGAAGCTCCGGCAATAACGTCCGGCGCGGTCGCGAAAGCTGAGGCCGATCCGCACTTTGGCGTCGGCGGGCTGGTTCGACGCGAGGCGCGTGTCGAGCGCGGCGGCCAGCGGGCCGGACGCGACGAGCACGCCATTGTCGCTCGTCACATCGGCAGCGGGCAGCCACGGCCGCAGCCCGATCGTCAGGCCAAGCACCAGCGAGGCCGCAAGCGCACCCCAGTGGACGGCTTCAAAGCGCGAACGCTTCGCCGCGCGACGGTCATCCAGACTGGCGTCGACATTTCCCGCGGTGACCAAAAGCGCCCGCAGCCGCTCTGGTACGGCTTCCTCGGCGATCGGCGCAAAATGGGCCGCCAGCTGCGCTTTCAGCGCGCGATGCCGCGCGATCTCGGCCGCCAGCGCAGGGTCGCCCGCAGCCTCGCGTTCGATCCGGCGCGCGGTCAGATCGTCGAGTTCGCCATCGACAAAGGCCGCAATGATTTCAGGGTCCATGCTCATGCGGCCTCTCCCAGATAATGCATCAAGGTTTCGCGGCCGCGCGCGAGGCGTGAGGTGACGGTGCCGATCGGCACGTCCAATATGTCCGCCGCCTCGCGATAGGCATAGCCTTCGACCAGGACGAGCATCACCACCTCGCGCTGTTCGTCGGGCAATCGCGCCATGGCGCTGTCGACATCGCCGCGCAGCGCGCCGGCCTCGACTTCGGCCGCGCCATCGCCGGCGATCCGGGTCGCGGCGTCGTCGATCGGACTATGCACCCCGCGCCGGCCGGCGGCGCGGCGCTCGTCGATCCAAAGGTTTCGGGTGATGCGATACATCCAGCTATCCAGTCTCGTTCCCTCTTGCCACTGGTCGCGCGATTTCAGTGCGCGTTCGATGGCGGCTTGGCACAGATCGTCGGCATCGCTCGCATGGCGCGCAAGACCGCGCGCAAACCGGCGCAAACGGGGCAATAATTCCACCAGTTCCTCTTCGAAGCGCATATTCGCCTTTTCATTGTCTCTGGGGAAGAAACGAAGCCACCCTATCGTTTCTTCCGCGACATGCTAAATTTTTTGGATGCAACCGGCGCGCTTGCTTTGGCGTGAGGTAGGAACAAGGAAAAGCCGTGCGACGTTCGACAGCTCTGATTGCGATGCTGAGCCTGCTGCTGGCGGTGAACGGGCAGCGCGTCGTCGCGCAGATCGGGCTGCCGTCGGTCCAGCTGCCCGACGCGGCCCGCACGCTGCCATCGCTCCCGGACATCGGCGCCGAGCCGCTGATCGCGGTCGGCGATACGCTGGCGCGGGCGCGGATCGAACGGATTACCGGCCTGCTGCGCGATCGCCCCGACCAGATCGAGCCCGACCGCAACGGCCAGCCCGCCGTGCGCGGCGTACTGATCGCGACCGGCATCGACGAAGCCATGATTGCGCGCGCGCAGGACGGCGGTTTCACCCTGATCGACCGCGAGCGGATCGACGCGCTCGATCTCGACCTCGCGCGCTTCGCGGTGCCGCGCGGGCAAAGCCTGGCACGCGCGCAAAAAAATCTCGCCAAACGCCTGCCCGATGCCGCGATCGATGCCGACCATCTCTATTTCGCCAGCGGTCCGGGCGGGCTGCTTCCGGCCACGATGCTGGCCAGCGCGCCCGCTTCATCCTCGGGCGCACCGCTCGGGCTGATCGACGGCGGCGTCGCGGCGCACCCGTCGGTGGCGGGCCGCGTCGAACAGCGCGGCTTTGCAAGCGGCGCGCCCGTTGCGAGCCGCCACGGTACCGCGGTGGCTTCGTTGCTGATCGGCGACGGCGCGGTGCGCGGCGCGGCACCGGGGCGGCGCCTCGCTGCTGCCGATGTTTATGGCAGCGATCCGGCGGGCGGCAATGCGAGCGCCATCGCGCGCGCGCTCGGCTGGCTCGCCGAACGCGGGGTCGCGGTGACGACGATCAGCCTGGTTGGCCCCGACAACAAGCTGCTGGCGATCGCGGTATCGCGGGCGCAGCAGCGCGGGATGCTGATCGTCGCGGCGGTCGGCAACGACGGCCCCGCAGCGCCGCCAGCGTATCCGGCTTCCTATAAAGGAGTATTTGCGGTGACCGGCGTCGACGCCAGAGATCGTGCCCTCCCCGAAGCGGGCGGCGCGCTCCATGTCGATTTCGCTGCCCCCGGCGCCGCGGTGCTCGCCGCCACTGGCGCGACGACGACGGAGCGGCTGCGCGGTACATCCTTTGCGGCGCCGCTGGTCGCGGGGCGGCTGGCACAGCGGTATCCCACGCCCGCAACCGGCCAGATCGCCGCCGCGGTCACCGCGCTGGTACTGGAAGCGCGCGATCTGGGGAAAAAGGGCCACGACAAAGTCTATGGCCACGGCCTGATCTGCGGCCGCTGCGGCGGCCGCTGACCGCGACCCGAAAGTTTTTCGGAAGAAAATTCCAAACGCCATCGTTCTCTTGTCAAGCCCGTCCCCTTCGGGTCGCAAATTCAGGAGAAGAGCAATGGCAAAACGGATCTTCATTTCGGCCCTCGCAATCGCTGCGTCGGCCATGACCTTTTCGGCCCCTGCGTCCGCGCAGCTGCTTGGCGGCAGCGGCGGGCTTGGTGGCGGCCTAAGCGGCGGGCTGGGCGGCACGCTCGGCAATCCGACCGGCCCGATCGGCGGCACCCTTGGTTCCGCGGGCGACCTCACCGGCTCGGGCCGCGGCGAAGCCAATGTCGACCGCCGTTCGGGCCGCGTGCAGGGCAAGGGCAGCGCCGATGCGAACGGCAAGGGCTCGGCGAACGGCAATGGCGACCTTCTCGGAAACAGCATCGGCGGCGGCGCCAACGGGACAGGCAGCGCCGCAGGTCGCGGCAGCCTCGACGCGCAGGCGGTGGGTACCGATTTCGTCGGCCAGACCGCGCGCGGCGCCGTCGGCACCGCGCGGGGTACCGCTTCGACCGCCACCGACACCGCGCGCGGTGCGGTCGGGACTGTCCGCGATCGGACTGGCGGCGCGCTGTCAGGCGTCTCAGGCAGTGCCAGCAGTGCTGGATCGGTCGCGGGCAGCTTCCAGGGCGGCCTGGGCCAGCTCGCCGCCGCGGGTAGCGGCGCGGCAAATGGTGCAGGAATGTTCGCGGTCGAACCCGGCATGCCCGTCACCGATCCGCGCGGCAAGGTGATCGGCCATGTTCAGGAGCTGCGCCAGACCGGCCGCGGCGTCGTGCAGGCCGTCACCGTCGAAGTCGGCAACCGCATCGCGACGCTCCCCGCCGCCAACTTTGCCGGATCGGGTGACGTGCTGGTGACGGGTATGACCAAAGGTCAGCTGAAAAAGACGGCCGAGCAGCAGGAAGCCGCCGAATAATCGATCGAACGGGGCGACCGGCGGCGACCCCAACTGACGCCGGTCGATACCTTGGCGGGCCGCAGCGCGGTACGCCATTTTTTGTCGCTCGCGGCAGCGAATGAATGGGTGATGGTGCCCCTGGCCGGACTCGAACCAGCACTCCTTGCGGAACCGCATTTTGAGTGCGGCGCGTCTACCAATTTCACCACAGGGGCCCGTGGACGGCGGCCAGGCCGGAACTGATTCCCGCCGGACGACCGATGCGGAGGAGCCGTTGCCACAGAAAGGTGGTTTTAGTCTAGTGGATAAGCGGCATCGTGCATAAGACGGGAACATGACCGACAAGACCAAGGCAGCCCCTGCCCGCTCCGCATCCC
>JAEMRT010000135.1 GCA_016463225.1 Sphingopyxis sp.
AACACTGCGCGGCATCACGTCGGAATACTGCGCGCGATGAGCCCGGAATCCGCACTGAAGACCTTGTTCCGTCCTGCGGATGTCGTGCACCGCCAAATGTCTGATGTTATTTGGCATACTCTCTCCCCCCATCGGACAAATCACAAAATAAAATCGCAATTGCAATGCGCTGATGCGTTTAAGGGTTCTTTCGGGGCCGATGAGTATGGTCACTCGGCGTTTCTGTGACAACCGGCCTACGAAGTAGGATCACGGATGGGGCATCCGCGCCCCTCAACGGCATCTTTCGCTCAGACCGCTCCCCAGTCCGAAAGCCGAGCGGTGAGTTCCAATCTAAACTTTTCCTCTTCGCAGCAGTCGATTGCCTCCTGGAGTAGCGTTGCAGCCAAATCGTGATCCGTAGGACGCAATATATCGGCCTTGGCAGCCAGGAAGGTCGCTCGATACTTCGACTGCTTGAGCAGTGCCAAACCCTTGTCGACAAGTTCAAGGGCACCCGGCTCTCCAGCGGTTCTAGTCGCTTCAGCACGACGAAGGTGCCAAAACGGGTCGCGCTGATCCTCGGGTATCGCATCAAGGATTTGACCCGCTCGTTCCGCATCGCCTGCCATCAGCGCCGCGTCGGCGTAATGCGCCGAGGCAAAAGGGGAGACTCGACGAAGCGCCGCGAAGAATGATAGCGCCCGCTTGATCTCTGCTTCCGCTTCGTCAGTCTTGTCCGAACGGGTGAGCATCTTCGCGGCTGCGATGCAGATGCGCCCCACTGCAACGCGCTCGTCATCGTCTTCGGCGGATGCGGGTTCACCGAGGTCTATCTCCTGAAAGACCTCAAGGAACAGTTCGGGTCGCCTGTACGACCAATCAGGCCCGACGGCTGCGAACGCGCGGACGGGCTGCGCTTCCCCGGACCATGCTGCGGCTTTGATCATCTGCGCCATAAACAAGCCGTACCGGTCGGTCATCTCGCGGTTGAACTGATGGAGATGCCGGCGGCGCATCGTCGCGAGCGTCTCTATTAGCGTTGTGATCTGCACCGAGCCAGGCTTTGATAGTTCCGCCTCTATGATAGCGAACAGTAGCGTCTTTGCGCGCTCGGGATCATCCCCGAGCAAACGGGCAAGCTGGAGCATTGATGGGTAGGCGACGGGATCGGTCGTTACAAGAGCCTCGAAGCCCTCCTTTGCCTCTTGGACCCGGCCAAGCTTCAACAGCGACTTTGCCCGGTGATGCCGGATGGTTGTGATACTGGGAGACGACGTGCCGACTTGCTGCTCGAGAAGGTCGAAGACCGGCAGATGGCCCTCGAGTTTCTGCTTAGCGGTCTCCTTATCGCCCCGATCGCGTGTGCTCCGATAGCTACATTCAACCGTCTCCACTACGCTAAGCACCCATTCCCGATCCGGGCCCTCGACGGAGCCTTCCGCATCACTTGCTGGGTCCCCGATCAGTTCCGGATTTAAATCGCGAGGAGCGGCGCTGTGCAAATACGCGTACCGCAAGATGCCAGCGACGGGTCGCTCGGTGAGAAGGCGTGCGAGTAGGATGCCGTGACGGCGCGCGACGCGCACGAAGTCGACTGTCTTCGGATCGATGTTGGCGCGCAGCAGCTTTTCCAATTTTGCGCTCAAATCCTGGTCTGCGACCGGGATTTCCGCTCTCAACGCTTCCGCGCAGGCATACACGATGTCATGCAGTCGTTCGGTGCCCCGCTGGCTGCGCGCGAGGAACGCCCAGCGTTCCAGGTCAACGATGCCGCTTCTGCCCATGAGGCGCTTGGCGAGGACCGAGTCGAGGATCGCGGAACCGGCCCACAGGAACGGAGCGAGACGAGAACCGAGCACGGCCAAGTTGCGCCGAACAATTCGCTGCGCGACCGTCTGACGGCGGTCGTCAATCGCGGCCGGCAAGTGGACACATTCCTCCGCGAGCTCTTCCCAAGCGACCTGCTCATCCTTCACGAGGCCGTTTAGGATGCGGAGCAGCAGCGGGTGGCCGCCGACGGCATCGAGAACTTCGTTGAGAACGGTCGAAGGACATGGCGTTGGCACGCCGGCCGACAGTACCTCCTCCGCATCAGTTTTGGAGAGCTCCTCCACCTTCAGCGGGTCGGAACCCCAGGCGACCTGCGACGTGAGCAGAATACTGGAGGCCGGCCCGCACTTCGCCGTGAGCGTATCGAGGTCAAGATCGACCGCGACGTTGTCGAGGATCACGAGCGCGCTCTGTGTCTGGAGGATGCCGAGCACATTAAGCTTGTAGCCGTTACTTCTAACGTCGAATGCACCGAGCTCCATTGGGTCCTTCAGAGCGGCGGCATCGATCCAGATAACTTGCTCATATTGGCTGCGCACGACGTGCGCCACCGCGCAAGCCAGCTCGGTCTTCCCGATCCCGCCCATGCCGGAGATCACGACGCAACGGTTGTTGCTCAACTTTCCCTTCACCGCGTCGATTTCGCCCTTGCGCCCGCGGAACGCCTTATCGAGGTCGGGGACTCTCTGACTTGCGGCGTACTGCTCGCTAATCCTTCTCAGATTGGGAAGGATGGGCGCGATGCGGGCGACGAGCCGATCGTCGAGAAGGCACTCCCTCACGATGTATTCGGCGATGTCCTGTCCCGCATGGACGTCGATCGTTACTCCGCGTGCCAGATACCTCGCTCCGCGCTTGCTCTGGCGTGTGCGGGCTGTCGGACCTGCGTAGCGGGTGCTAAAGATGCGCCAATGACAGATATGGGGAGCAGCCTGCCGCAAGTGTCGGATGTCGTGCCGAAGCTTCGCCTCCTTCGAATTGAAGAAGTCCTTGTCAGAACTCGCCTCGGACGCGCTGCCGTCCGGCCACGAAGCATCCAGCGCTCCTGATATAGGCGCTCCTTGCAGGTTTAGCCCGTTGGTCTGCACGGCCGCGCCAGCCATTTTGTCCCATATCGGCTTGAGCAGCTTCTCCAAACTTGCACCGCTCACGCCTTGCAGGTCCTCTAGCAGATCTCGCACAAAGCGTCTGTAAAGCTCGTCGTTCAGGATACCCTCCGGATCGTTCAAATCACCATGTGGCTTTGCGCGAGCGTACGAGAAAAAGACTTTCTCGCCGAGCCCTAGCCAAGGCTTATTTTTTGGCAGCTTTTGCGCTGCGCGCGCCCGGCAGGAATGATCGCTCTACCTACTTCAAAGGGGGGGGCACGAGGGAACGATCGAAAGTCTGCTTCTACCGGAAGCTATCCTTCAGCGGTTCGGTTATAAATGGCGACTTCGTCCCACGGTTGGTCGTTCCGCAATCGGCCAAAAGATATGATGAAATTGCGGTACACGAGAAATGTAAGATGCGTAAAGTCGTCGGGCAGGTGCCGTTAGACTGCCTCTCACCGTCGCTTGAAATTCCCCTTCAAAATCTTTGCGCCGTTCTGCAAGCCATCAAGATAATTTGACCAGTGACACATCATCTTCACTCGTTCATCCCAGTGAGTACCGCGAGCATAGGCACGTCGAACATCATTGGATTCGACATGAGCAAGTTGGCGCTCGATGGCGTCGGGATGCCAATTCCCCATTTCGTTTAACAGCGTACTCGCGGTCGCCCGAAATCCATGGGCTGTCACCTCGTCCTTTCCGAATCCTAAGCGGCGAAGGGCAGCGTTTAAAGTGTTGTCTGTAATAGGACGCTCGGAGGAGCGGATGCTGGGAAAGAGATATTTCCCCTCACCAGTGATCGGCTCCAGTTCAGCCAACATCTGCAGCACTTGCACCGTGAGTGGCACCTTATGGGCTCGCCGCATCTTGGTCTTCTCCGCTGGAATGGTCCAGACAGCGGCTTCGACATCGAATTCTTTCCACTCGGCCATGCGGAGTTCTCCAGGTCGAGGAAACATGTGCGGGAGCATCATTAGAGCGAGTCGCACGGCAGGCTGTCCGTCATGGGCGTCAACTGCGCGCAATAGACCACCAAGAGCCTTAGGTTCCAAAATTGCTGCCCGGTGCTGAGGCTTCGGCGTTATAAGCGCTCCACGGAGATCAGCCGAGACATCTCTTTGCGCGCGGCCGGTCACGATCGCGTATCGGTAGATCGTTCCAAATGTACTGCGGAGGCGGTTGGCAGTTTCATATCGTCCACGCACCTCTACCTTGCGCAAGACTTCGAGCAGTTCGGGCGCCGTCAGATCTGCGATCGGTCGGTTGCCGATAAGCGGATAGGCGAGGTCTAGCATCCAGCGCATTTTCTGGAGCGTCTTCGGCGCACGCCCCTCGATCTCAAGCCGGGCAAGCCATTCATCGGCTATAGCTTTGAACGTCTCAACCGACTTGGCTTTCGCTTCGCGAAGATTGGCCTTGCGGACTTCGATAGGATCGCGGCCATCTGCTAACGCCTCTCGAGCAACCGATCTCTTTTCGCGAGCCTTCGCGAGAGATACATCAGGGTAGCTTCCCAAAGAAAGCGTCTTCTGTTGCCCCAAAAACCGATAGTTCATGCGCCATAGGCGGCCCCCTGTGGGCGCAACCAAGAGATACAGCCCCAGACCATCGGCCAGCTTGTAGGCCTTATCCTTTGATTTTGCAGCATTTATTGCCGTAACGGTGAGCGCCATGATGGTATCTCCGCGATGGTACTTTTCGGAATACCATCAAAATACCATCACTGAGGGGTGGCTGCCAGTGTACCCCCGGAGACATGCGGGGACGATGGGCTTGTCAAAAACCCAAGATTTCCGCCATTTTTGGGATGTCACTGGATGTTACTGGATGCTCAAAAAAGAACAAATGGTGCCCGGAGACGGATTCGAACCGCCGACACAGCGATTTTCAATCGCTTGCTCTACCAACTGAGCTATCCAGGCACGGCCAACTGCGGATGGCTCCGCCCGATGGAAGCGTGCCTATAGTCGTCAATCCGCGTCGCTGTCTAGCCCATAATCGCGGCTTTTTTGCATCCCTTCTTCCGCTGGCGGACCGGGTACGCGATAGCCCTCGCCCAGCCATTGCAACAGGTCGCGGTCGCGACAGGCGGGGCTGCAAAAGGGGCGTGTTTCGGGCTTTGCGGGCTGGCGACAGACCGGGCAGGCGGCGGCTTTAGGCGACATGGCCCGCCCCCAGCGCCAGCGTCGCGTCGGCCGTCAGGGTGATCGCGCCGCCGCGCCGCTTGGCCAGTTGTTCGATCCAGTCACTCTTGCGATAGAGCAGGTCGATGATCGCCGGTGCGGCCGTCAGCGTCGCCGAGCCGCCATTGCCGTGCCGCTCCGCCCGGCGCAGCAACGCCAGCGCTGCCGTTTCGACCGGATCGGCGCGCAGCAGTTCGATGAGGTTGGCCCGCACGGGCTTGCGGATGATCTGGAGGAAGCCGAAGCCGTTGACCGCAGTGCGCTCGAAGGGAAGCGGCAGATATTTGTCGATCTGGGCCGCCGCGATCATCCGCTCATCCTTGTTATTCATAGTCGGCAGGTCGATGCCAATGGACCCTGACAGCCCCATGCGGCGTATCGTCTGCGCCGCGATCTTGGCGCCCTTCGGCCCCAACTGCGCAGGTGGTAGCGATCCGTCGACGTCGATCAGCAGCATGGCGGGGGTCACATAGAGGCGCAGCGCGGCGGCTTCGGTGCCGACATCGCCGCTGATCGCCTCTTCCATCAATTCGGTCCAGCCGACCGCCTCCAGCCGATCCTCCTCATGCGCGGGGCAGGGGACGACCGGGGTGCCGGTGGCGCGCAGCCGCTGCAGCAGGCTTGGCCCGGCATGGGGCTTGCTGCCGGGCTGGGCGATGCGACCCTTGGCGCGTTTGGGGCGGCCCTCTTCGGGAATCGCTTCGCGCAATATTTCGACCAGCACGGTCGATCCTTCGGACGTGCGCGGGGGCAGTGGCTCGATCAGCACTTCTTCCTGGCTGATCAACCGCACGACGCCGCGCTTCTTGGGGATCAGCGTCTGGGTCAGGCGACCCTGCGCGACGGCGCCTGCGCGCACCCCGCCGGTTTCGCGCTCGATCAGCGCCTCGACCAGACGGCCCTTTTCCACCAGCGCGGCGCGGGCCTCGCCAATGCCTTCTTCATAAAGCCATTCGGCCATGTCAGTTCCTAATCGATTGCATAGCCCGCCGCCTTCAACAGCGTGCGGGTTTCATAAAGCGGCAGGCCCATGATCGCGCTGTGGCTGCCCTGAATCGCGCGGATCAGGCCAGCGGCCCGCCCCTGGATCGCATAGCCGCCCGCCTTGCCCCGCCATTCGTCGCTGGCAATATAGCGGTCGATCTCGCTGCGCTCCAGCGGCTTGAAGGTGACGATGTTGGTGGACAGGCGATGCCGTGCCTGACCTCCGGCGTCGATCAGCGTGATTGCGCTCAGCACGCGATGCCGCCGCCCCGACAGCAAAGTGAGGCAGGCGCGCGCCTCCTCCTCCGTCTCCGCCTTGGGCAAGATGCGCCGACCCGCCGCAACGACCGTGTCGCCCGACAGGATCAGCGCGCCCGGATGCCGCGCGGCGACGATTGCGGCCTTGTCCGCCGCGACCCGCGCGGCATAGACGGACGGCAATTCGCCCTTGCGCGGGGTTTCGTCGCAATCGGCCGGGTCCACGGCATCGGGCGCAACGCCGATCTGCCCCAGCAGCGCCAGGCGCCGGGGGGAAGCGGAAGCAAGAATGAGCCGCATCGGGCCTGACACCCGTTGGCTTATTTGAAGCGGTAGGTGATCCGACCCTTGGTCAGGTCGTAGGGCGTCAGTTCGACCAGCACCTCGTCCCCCACGAGGACGCGGATGCGATTCTTGCGCATTTTACCAGCGGTATGGCCGAGGATCTCATGATCATTCTCAAGCCGGACGCGGAACATGGCGTTGGGGAGAAGCTCCACAACCTGTCCGCGCATTTCAAGCAGTTCTTCTTTGGCCATAATATCCCGAATTCAAAAAATCGCGCCGCCATAGCGCCAATTCATCCAAAATGAAAGGCGGCTTCATGCGCTGAAATGATCGCCCGCTGCGACGAGTGTGGCAAAGACGCCATCAAGCTGCTGCGCGTCGATGCAATAGGGCGGCATAAGATAGATGGTGTTGCCCAATGGCCGCAGCAAGAGGCCATGTTGCAGGAAGAAAGCGCGCAGCCGCGGCGCGAGATCGGACAGATAGCCTGCGTCCGGCGTGACGATGTCGATCGCCGCGATCGTGCCTAACTGTCGCGGATGGACGAAGGCCGGGTGCTGCGCCAGCTTTGCGAGTCGCGTGGCAATCCCATCGGCCAATGCTGCGATTCGCCCGCAGACATCCTCCTCGCGCCAGATGGCGAGATTGGCGACGGCAGCAGCGCAGGCAATGGCGTTGGCGGTATAGCTGGACGAATGGTAAAAGAGTCGGGCGCGGTCGGTCGACCGGTGCGCCTCGAAAATCCGCGCCGTCGCCAGCGTTGCGGCGAGCGGGATCGCGCCGCCGGTAATGCCCTTGGCCACGGCCATGATGTCCGGCACCACATCCGCCTGCTCACAGGCGAACAGCGTGCCGGTGCGGCCCCAGCCGGTCATGACTTCATCAGCGATGAACAGCACGTCGTGGCGGCGACAGATCGCCGCCATCTCGCGCAGGACATGCGGCGGATAGAGCAGCATCCCGCCCGCGCCCAGGATCAGCGGCTCGACAATGAAGGCAGCAGGTTTCTCGCGACAGGCCGCGTCCAGCGCGTCGAGGCAGGCCTGTTCCTTGCCCGGCGCGGGAAAGGGGATGGTGCCGACATCGAACAAAAGCGGCGTCCAGGCCGCATTATAAACGCCACGCTCCCCCACCGACATCGTGCCGATCGTGTCGCCATGATAGCCATGCTCCAGCACGAGGATGCGACTGCGTGGCTCCGCCAGCCCGTCCAGCGCCAGATTATGCCAGTAGCCCAGTGCCATTTTGAGTGCGACCTCGACCGCCGTCGATCCGCTGTCGGAGAAAAAGACGTGGGCAAGCGGTTCGCAACCCGGCGCATGGGGCGCGATGTCAATCAGGCCGCGTGCCACCTTTTCGGCTGGTTCATGGGTGTAGCCTGCAAAGATAAGCTGATCGAGCTGCCCTGCCTGTTGCGCAATGGCGGCGGCGATGCGCGGATGGCAATGGCCATGCGTCGTCACCCACCAGCTGGAAATCCCGTCGATCAGCGTGCTGCCATCGGCCAGATACAACAACGCCCCCTCCGCGCGCACGACGTGGGGGATCGGCTCGTTCAGGCCATGCTGGGTGAATGGGTGCCAAACGGGGGAGGTCATGGGGCGGCTTTATCGGGTTGGCGGCAATTGACAAGGCAAGGCTGAAACCGCCATGATTCCGCCAAGGGGAGTCAAGCCGGGGGGCATATGCGAGTATTTTTCAAGAGCTTGGTGGCAGTCGCGTTGCTGGCGGCGGCCTTGCCGACAGCGGCGCAGGAAAAGACAGGCAACAAGCCCGGCTTTACCCTGACCCCCGGCACGGCACGGATCGTGCTAATGCGCCCGTCGATCCGGGTCGGCGAACAATCGACCGGTGGCATGTTCGAGCCGAACGCGGACTGGACGCTTCAGGCGCGCGATATGCTGGGCCGCGCGATCGGGTCGGTGCAGGGGCAGTTGGGCAACAGCGTCGTCGATCTGGTCGAGCCTGTCGGCGCGGACGCCAGCGCGCTTGCAGAATATCAGGCACTGTTCACGACGCTGGCGGATAGCGTCATCGTCTATCAATTCTTCCCCGGCAACCGCCTGCCCACCAAGAAGCGCAAGGGCCAGTTTAGCTGGACGCTGGGACCGGGCGTCGCCAGCCTGCCGGGGCTGAAGGGGGCCGACTATGCGCTGTTCGTTACGACCGAGGACCAGTTCGGATCGACCGGGCGCAAGGTGGTGCAGATTTTTGCGGCGCTGGGTGGCGTCAGCGTTCCGACCGGGGTTCACAAGGGCTTTGCCGGACTGGTCGATATAAAAACCGGCGATCTGGTGTGGCTCAACGCGGACCTGCAAATGGGCGGCGACGTGCGGACGGAAGAAGGCGCGCAAAAGCGGGTCGCTCAGTTGTTCGAGGGCTTTCCGGGGCGGCCCGTAGCGTCTGCGACCGGGCAATGAGGCGGCTCGCTACCTTGTCTGGGATAGCGTTTGCGCTTTCAGCCGCCGCGCCGCTTCCACCCTATACGCCCGCCTATGAACCCGCCGGTGTGGACGAGCGCGGCATGTGGATGCAGGCGGACGAAGCCGAACGACAGATGCGCGATTCGCCCTTCGTCCTGCGCGACCCGGCACTTAACGCCTATGTGCGGGGAATATTGTGCCGGACGGTGGGGCAGGACCGCTGCCAATCGACCCGGCTCTACATCCAGCGCTTGCCGATCTTCAACGCCACCATGTATCCCAACGGGATGATGACGGTCTGGTCTGGCCTGTTGCTGCGGGTGCGCAATGAGGCCGAACTGGGTGCGGTGCTGGGCCATGAATTTGGCCATTTCGAGCAGCGGCATACGCTGGAAGGGTTCAAGCGGGCGCGGGGGTTGGGCGATTTATTGACCTGGACCGCCTTGGTGTCACCCACGCTCTATTCGTCGATGGCGACCAGCGCCATTGGCGGCTTCTATTCCTTTAGTCGCGGTCAGGAAACCGAAGCTGATCTGCTGGGCCTCGCCTATCTGGCACAGTCACCCTATCCTGCGGCCAGCGCAGCGCCGGTCTGGGAAAGGCTGATGGCGGAGGCGGACGCCACCGCCGCCGGGCGCAAACGCAAGGTCAAGACGCATCGCTACAGCGCCGGTTTCTTCGCCAGCCATCCGACCGAACTGACCCGCGCCACCTATCTGCGCGACGCGGCGGCCAAGGCGAATGATCCGGGTGATCCGGGCGCTGTGGCCTACCGCGCGGCGCTGGCCCGGTTCATAGCGGACTTTCTGACCGACCAGATCAAGCTCAATGATTTTGGCGGCACCGATTATCTGCTGGGGCAACTGGCCGCGGATGGCTGGACGCCGGACCTGCTCTATGCCCGTGCCGAACTCTATCGCCAGCGGGGCAATCCGCGTGATCTGGTGAGCGCGGCGCAATTTTACCAGCAGGCGATCGACGGGGGTTTTACCGGGGCGGAAGCGCAGCGCGGGCTGGGCCTGTCGCTGCTGCGGAGCCAGCAACTGGACGCGGGCAAGGCGGCGTTGCGGCGCTATCTCGACGCCAAGCCGGGTGCGCCCGATGCTGCAATGATCGGGGCGCTGGTCGGACAATGAAGGGGATGGGGATGATCAGGATGATGGGCGCGATGGTCGCGCTGCTGGTGGCGGCGTCGCCGGTGCAGGCGGGTAACAGCCTGATCGCGCCGGGAGCCAAGATTCTCGTGGCGAAATCGGCGCTGACCGTGACGCCCGCGAGCGAATGGAACAAGCTGGGCGCGCGGCCGGGGCGTAATTCGGAAAGCTGGACGCTGGATGGCGATGGCCTGAATGAGATCACCTTTTATGGCGGTATTCCCGACGGTCGCACGCTGTTCCGCGAGGTGGACAAGCGCAACCGGCCGCTGCCCAAAGTGTCGGGGACGATGCTGATCACCGACATTCCGGCGCTGTTGGAAAGCAGCTACCGGATCGCACTCAACACCCCGCTGATGAGTATCGACAGTGTCGAACCGGCGCGCTTTGCGGGCGCGGCTGGAGTGCGCTTCACCTACAGCTATACACGGCCCGACAGTGAAGTCCGGCGGCTGGGCGAGGCACGTGCGGCGATGATCGGCGGGCTGCTCTACATGACCACCTATGAAGCGCCTGCGCTCTATTATTTCGCGCGTGACCTGACCGCCTTCCGCCAGATCGCGGACAGCGCGGCGCTGTAAGTTAAGGGGCGCGTCCGGCAACGCGCCCCGTTTTGTCCCTACCAGATCTTCACCCGCTCGTCCGGCTTCAGGCTCAGCTTGCCGTCGGGCGCTGGCTTGAAGGCGTCATACCAGGCGTCGAAATTGCGCACGATGTCGGCGCGATATTGTGACGGGGCGTGGGGATCGGTGACCAATCGCTGGCGCAGGTTCGCCTCGCGATAATTGCGCCGCCATACCTGCGCCCAGCCCAGGAAGAAGCGCTGGTCGCCGGTCATGCCGTCGATCACCGGGGCAGGCTTGCCGCCGAGCGAGGCATGATAGGCGTCGAGCGCCACCGCGAGGCCACCCAGGTCGCCGATATTCTCGCCCAGCGTGAAGGCGCCCTTCACATGCGCGCCGGGGAAGGGTTCATAGGCGTCATATTGCTTGACCAGCTTGTCGGTCATCCCCTTGAAATTGGCGACGTCGGCATCAGTCCACCATTGGTTGAGCTTGCCGGTTTCGTCATATTTCGCGCCCTGATCGTCGAAATGATGGCTCAGTTCATGGCCGATCACCGCGCCGATGCCGCCATAATTGACCGC
>JAEMRT010000042.1:0-15911 GCA_016463225.1 Sphingopyxis sp.
GTCGGGGCGGGATGGGGCGACATGCAGGACTCCGTATCAGGCGCGGAGCCACGCCCCGCCGTTGCGAGCGCCCTATCGGCTTTTGCAGTGGAAACAACCCCGGCGCGCCTAGGGCGCGTTGAAGCAAATCTTTATCAACCGACCGGCGGCTTGCGGGTGCGCGTACACTGGCCCAGCGCGCCGAGCACCACGCCATAGTCCGACGCCGCCTTGCGGCGATCTTCGGGCGCCGTCCCCGCCAGCTTGTTGAGCGGCAGCTGGCGCGGCAGGCCGCAGGCGAGTCGATACCAGGCAAGCGTCCCCCGCGCCGGGACCGCCGCCGATCCATCGACAATTTCGCCGAACGCCGCGGCCCAGCGCCGCGACCCGTCGGCGGCGGTCAGGATGGTCAGCGACACCGGCTCGCCGGTCCGGGTGTTGAGGAACAGCTGCGTCTCGCCTTCACCGGGCAGGGTGCCGGGGACGTGGAAGCCGTTGGCGATGCCGGTGATCGCGGGCGGCGCCCCGGGCTTGACGAGTTCGGTCAGCACCGCGCGCAATTGCGCCTCGGTCGCCGCATCCCATGATAGCTGCGCGTCGGGGGCGACCAGCCGGACGCTGCCGGTGCTGCTGCTGCCTGCCGCCGCGCCCGCGACCGGGCGGGCAAAGAGCAGGACCGGCTGTTTCTTTTTCAGCTTCTGCGGCTTGCCATTCGCACCCAGCGGCAGGTCGACCAGATAGGAAATGCGCGATGCCAGCGGACCGGCGCCGCGAATCAGGCTGACCACGTCGGCCTCGACATAGAATCGGCTTTGACCCGCCGCGACGCCCGGTGCCTGGGCAGGTTTGAGCGCCACGGCGCTATGAATACGGGCGTGCAACGCCATCGGCGCAGCGGTCGCCAGATCGGCGATGTCGGCATAGCTATACGGGCTCGCCGCCGCCGTGGTCGGTGCCGCCTGCATGGCAGAAACGCCCGTGAATCCGGGGCTCAGAGCCAAAGTTGCGGCGATCGCCGCCGACAGATACACGCGCATGGTCGATTGACTTTCCATCTTCATTGACACCGGTGGCGGTGCATCGGCCCCCATCATGGGACAAGCCACATTAACCCCTGATAAAGGGTTTGCGAACTTGCCGCCACCGCGATAGGACGGGCCGCGAAGCGTCCGGCAAAAACATAATAAGCCGAACGTCGCGCCGCCGGGTCTGTGGAACGCATCGGAATTATCCGGGCATTTGGCAATCGAGCCCGACGGTATGGATTGGTGTCAGGATGATCTAGCAAGGAGCGTCGTCCCTGAATGGCTTATGGTGATAATGTCGACCCTAAAAACAGGGTAGTGGCCATTGTCTTGGTTGGTTTGTTTACGGCAGGGCTGGGCTATGGCCTGGTCAACGGCCTGAACATCAGCATCGTCAAGACGATTGCCGAAAAATTGGACGTGGTGGACGTCGAAGAGCCGCCGCCGCCTGAAGAGCCGCCGCCGCCGCCGCCGCCAGACAATGTTCTGCCGCCGCCGCCGCCGGTTGTGATTCCGCGGCCGCCGATTGCGTTGCCGAGCCAGAACGTCGTGCAGGCAGTGCGCGAAATTCCGCCGCCGCCGCCACCGCAGTATATTCCGCCGGCTCCGCCCGCACCGCCGCCGTCGCCCGATCTGAGCGCCGCCGGTACGCCGCGTGGTAACCCGGGTCGCTGGGCAACGAACGACGACTATCCGGCTCGTGCAATGCGCGAAGAGCGTGAAGGAACGACGGGTTTCCGCGTCTCCTATGGCGCCGATGGCCGCATCACGTCGTGCGATGTCACGGCGTCGAGCGGTCACGCCGACCTTGATGCCGAAACCTGCAAGCTTATTCAGCGCCGTGGCCGGTTCAACCCGGGCAAGGACCGCGCGGGTAATCCGACGGGCGGCAGTTACAGCAATCGTATCCGGTGGCAGATCCCGCGCTGATATTCAGCGCGCGGCTGTCTGTTTTCGAATTTTATCGAATTTCTTGAGAGGGAATATCCAATATGTTTAATCTGATCGCAAACGCCGCTGCTGCGGCACCGGCCCACGACGTAGGCCTCACCCTGATGCCCGCGGCGATGTGCGTGAAGGAAGAGGGCGCCAGCCCCTACGGCATGATCCCCGCGCTGTGCGACGGCGGTATCGTGTCGCAGGTCACCTTCCTCGTGCTGCTGATCATGTTCGTCGGCACGCTCTACATCCTGTTCACCAAATTGTTCGAACAGAACAAGGTGATGAACCAGGGCAAGGCGGTCGACGCCAATTTCTGGCGCGCGCCGACGCTGGCCGAAGGCGCCGCAAAGCTCGAAAAGAACAGCGCCTACCGTCAGGTCGTCGAAGACGGTCTGCGCGCCAATGAAGAGCATAACAAGCTGACCGATCCCGTCGAAGCGCATGACTGGATGCACGGCACGCTCGAACGCTCGCAGAACCACATCAACTCGAAACTCAACGGCGGCCTCGCCTTCCTCGCGACCGTGGGTTCGACCGCACCGTTCGTCGGTCTGTTCGGTACCGTTATCGGTATTCTGCGCGCGCTGGTGAAGATTGGTGCATCGGGTCAGGCGTCGATCGACACCGTCGCCGGTCCGGTCGGTGAAGCCCTGATCATGACCGCCATCGGTCTTATCGTGGCGGTTCCCGCGGTGCTCGCCTTCAACTGGCTGCAGAGCCGCAACAAGGCGATCGCTCGCCGCCTGTCGACCTTCTCGAACGACGTGCTCGGTTCGATCATGTCGAACGGCCAGGTGAAGCCGGTCGTGACCGGCGCGGCGACGACGGCTGCTGCACCGAAAAAGGCCTGACGCTTCCCTGGATCCCCGCCTCCCGTCCATGTGGCGGGGGGCGGGATCCGCTGGACAGGGCGCAAGGTTGATACCTTGCCAACCCGATGTCCGTGACATGAATTTTTGTGACAGGATACAGATCCTATGTCGATGAGTGTAGGCGACAAGGGGGGCGAAGAGGCCCCGATGTCCGAGATCAACACGACTCCGCTCGTGGATATCATGCTCGTGTTGCTCATCATCTTCCTCATCACGGTTCCCGTGGTGCTGGAGACGGTGAACCTCAAGCTGCCCGACGTGGCGTTCGAGGTGACGACGACCAAGCCTGAAAATGTGCTGCTGTCCATCCGCTCGGCGGATACCGACGGTGATGGCGAGCCCAATTCCGACAGCGCATCGTGTGAAGTCTATTGGGGACAATCCCCGGTTGATTCCAAGCAATTGCTGGAACGCGGACAGGAAAAGCTCAAGGAGCTGCTCGAGGATATTGGCGGACCGGAAAATATCACCGAAGATAATTTCCCCGAAGTCCATATTCGCGGTGACGTTAACACGCCTTACCAGTGCATTGGCGGCGTGATTTATACGATGCAGTTCGCCGGCTTCCAGAAAATCGGGTTCATTTCCGAACCGGCCGCTGGTTCGATCGCGGTGACCCGCCTCTAAGGCGGCTCGCGCATAGAAAAAAGGAATAAACCCATGTCCATGGCAGTTGGAGATCGGGACGAAAACGAACCGATGATGGATATGAACACGACGCCGTTGATCGACGTCATGCTCGTGCTCCTCATCATGTTCATCATCACCATCCCGGTCCAGACCCACGCGGTGAAGATTGACTTGCCGATTGCGGATGACAGCACCAGCAACGTCGATCCGGAAAAGAACAAGGTGATGATCGACCCGGCAGGGACGATCACCTGGAACGGAACGCCTGTCGATCTTGCGCAGCTGGCGACCTATCTGGAACAGACCAAGGCATTGCCGGTCGAACCGGAACTTCAGGTCCAGCCGGATCCCTATGCGCGCTATATCGTCGTTGATCGCGTGGTCGCAGTGATCAAGCGCAGCGGCGTCGGCAAGCTGGGCTTCGTCGGCAACGAACAATATGCCCGCGTCTTCTGATCTTTGATCAAAGCCGTCCGGCGAAAACAGAAGGGGCCGCGAAGCAATTCGCGGCCCCTTTCTTTTGGCGGCACGCAGATGGCCGCTTGCGACCAGTTGCAGACAATCGGTGGTCAGCTATAATCATGCAATGCTCACCATCTTTATGCCGCTGCTGGATGAGGGAACCGAATGCTGGCGGCCTGTCGGCGCCACACCGCTCGGTACGCAACTCTACAAGGTAGAAGGCGAAGTTCCGCAGGATGAGACATGGGCATTTTTACCCGGCAGTATCGTCATTTGTGAAATTCGCAAATTTCAGTCCGGTGAAAGCGGAATGACAGCGATTGCACTTGCTCCCTGAATCAGCGCTTCCGACTCCATGCCTGTCGTTCGCCGCCGATTTTGAGCGAATGTCGGAAAACGAAAAGAAGCGGACCTTTATTCAATCGTCATCCCGGCGAAGGCCGGGATCTCACCCTCTCGGTTTGCCGCACCGGCGAGATCCCGGCCTTCGCCGGGATGACGAATAAGAGACGGTCTGGAAACCACCCCATTCCGGTCGATCATGGCCGACTTGACGGCAACGGCTGGCTTGCGACCCGGAGTCCAGGGCGTTGCGGATGGATCTGCCGCTGGATAGCCCAGCGATCTCCGTCCTGCATGATGCGTGGCAGCGCCGCTCCCTCGCTCTTCTCTGCGTCTCTGCGCCTCCGCGGGAACAATATCCGGATACTCTGCGCGCTCCGCGACCTCTGCGCGAATTTCTTTCGGCGCTACCCCCACGCGCTACCCCAATCCGACATACAAGCTTGGAACTCGGGTCGAATACGGGCATCGTCACCCGCGAAGGGATCGTGAACGCCGCTGCGGCGTTCTAAGCCCGAACCGCCACCTGGGGAGCAGAATATGATCAAGCCGCCATATGCCAAAACCTGGTCGATCCCGGCCGCCACGCTGCTCGGCGCCCTGGCGCTGACCGGCTGCGCCGGGATGGGTAAAAAGCCGGTCGCCAAGCTCCCGGTTCCCGACGCCTACGCCGAACTCGTCGATGCGCGCGGCGCCGACCGCGGCCGCGTCGATATCTTCAAGGACGGCAGCGGATTGCGGTTCGAACTCGTCGCGCGCGGCTTCGGCGCCGGCACCTATGGCATGCACGTCCACACCACCGGCCAGTGCGACGCCCCCAAATTCACCACCGCCGGTCCGCACTGGAATCCGACCGGCGCCCAGCACGGCCGCGAGAACCCGATGGGCGCCCATCACGGCGACCTGCCCAATCTGGTCGTCGAACCCGACACGATCGGCCGCGCGACGCTGCAACTGGTTGGCACCCGTCTGACGGGCGATGGCGCGATGCTCGACGCCGACGGCGCGGCGTTCGTGATTCATGCCGGTCCCGACGACATGAAAACCGATCCCAGCGGCAACAGCGGCGACCGCATCGTCTGCGGCGTGATCGTGACCACACCCGCGGGTTAAACGCCCGCTGCCCTAGGCGGCGCGCTCGACGATCGTCGCTTCGGCCTGCGGCACGGTGCGGTAGGCATAGAACAGCAGGATCAGCGCGATCGGCGCCACCCCGATCAGCGACAGGATGCCGGTGCGCAGGTCGCCGACCGGCTTGCCGTCGACGATCGTCCCGGCAAGGTCCGAAATCTGCCCGACCATATAGGGGCCGAACGACAGCCCGACGAGCGTCGTGCCGAGGAAGAAGGCGGCGGTCGCGGTCCCGCGCATCCGCGGCAGCACCAGATCCTGCGTCGTCGCCGCGGCGGCACCGAGCGCGGTCGCGCCGAACATGCCGGCTAGGAAGTTCATGACGTAGAACAGGGTCGGATTGTCGGTCGTATAGCCGATCCAGATCGGCACGATCGGTGCGACAACGCCAAAGATGATCATCAGGATGCGGCCCGCCGGGTTCTTCGCGCGCAGCGCATCGGCTAGGCGCCCGCCAAGGATCACGCCGACAAAACCGCTGACCGCGCCGTTGGCGCCGAGCCAGAACGCCAGCTCCTGCTTGGGCAGCCCCAGTACGATTTCGGCATAGGGCGCCGACCAGAAGGCGAGCGCATAGGCGGCGAGCGACACCATGCCATAACCCAATGTCGTACAGATAAACGCCGGCGTGCCCCAGATCAGCCGGAACGTCGCGGTATCGCGCGCGCGCAGCGTGCAGGCCCAGGAAAAAACCGCATAATAACCCAGTCCGACCGCCGACCATTGCGGGAAATTGCCGGTCAATTCGATCATCCACCAAGCAAAGGCGGCGATCGCGGCCGCAAAGCCGATGTTGATCGCCAATGCCGCAGGGCCGCGCTGCCAGGCGCCGATCAGCGTGAACGGCGGCACGATCGTCGACAGATCCTGCGCGAACTGGCGGAACGGCGCGGGCGAACTCGGGCTCGTGACGCCGTCCATCGCGCCGCGCACCGGTTCGCGCAGCGTCGCCACCCACAGCGCCACGATCAGCCCGGGGATGCCGACCGCCAGAAACGCCGCCTGCCAGCCGACGAGGTCCAGCGGCCCGCCGCCCGGATAAGCGTCGTTCCACGCCTTGACGATCAACGCGCCGATGAACAGCGACACGCCGCCGCCGAGGTACAGCCCCGACGAATAGATCGCGAGCGCGGTCGCGCGCTGCTTCTTGGGGAAATAGTCCGAAATCAGCGAATAGGCGGTCGGGCTAGCGGTCGCTTCGCCGACGCCGACCCCCATGCGGGCAAAAGTCAGCGTGACCTGATCGCGCGCAAAGCCCGACAGCGCGGTCATCGTCGACCAAAGCGCGAGCCCGATCGACAGCAGCTTCACCCGGCTCCAATTGTCGGCGAGCCGCCCGAGCGGAATACCGAACAGCGCGTAAAAGACGGCAAAGGCGGCGCCGCCCAAAAACCCCATATCGGCGTCGGTCAGCCCCAGGTCGGCCTTGATGTCGACGGCAAGGATGCTCAGGATCTGCCGGTCAATGAAATTGAGGATATAGACGACCACCAGCACCGACAGCACGTACCAGCTGTAACCGGTCGCCTTGGGCGCCTGCAATTCCGGCGCGGCGGCCACATTCGTTTCGCTGGCGGTCTCAGCCATCTGGCAACCCTCTCCCTGACCCATTATCTGTTATGACGCATGGCTAGCAGAGCCGGAAAATGGCGCAAGTTGAAAGTCGGTTCAACTTTGCCGCGAAAGGACCGAGATGCGCGCATACAAACCGGATGGCCCCTCAATCTTGTTCCTCTGCCTCGGCAACATCTGCCGTTCGCCGCTCGCCGAAGGTGCTGCGCGCGCCGCCTTTGCCGAGGCCGACATCACCGCCACGCTCGATTCGGCGGGAACCGGTGACTGGCATGTCGGCCATCCACCCGATAACCGGGCGCAGGCCGAAGCGCGGCGCCGCGGCACGGACATTTCCGACCTGCGCGGTCGGCAGCTGGCGCGGGATGATTTCTACCGCTTCGATCTGATCCTCGCCGCCGATGCGAACAACCTGCGCGAAGCGCGGGCTCTCGCGCCGCCCGATGCGACGGCGCGCGTGCGGTTGATGCTTGATCTGGTGCCGGGACGGCAGGGCGAGAGCGTAACCGATCCCTATTACGGCGCCGACGACGACTTTGCCGCCACCTGGGCCGATGTCAGTGCGGTCGCCGCGGCGCTCGTCGCCGAAACATCGAGCGGATAGCGCGCCACCGGATGATCGCGAGACCCGCCATGCCCCATCTCGCTTTCGTACAGGATGATGTGATCGAAAACGAAAGGCGCGCTCGCCAGATCGTTGTGGAGTGCCAGAAAGGGCGCCACCGGCCCAGCCGACCGGTTGAGCCGCGCCAGCGTGATATGTGGCATGAAAGCGCGCGTTTCGGGGGCGACTCCGACACGCGCCAGCGATTGGTCGACCTTGCGCTGGAGCGCCGCGAGCTGGGCCAGGGGCTCGACTCCTGCCCATATCATATGCGGGGCGCCCCTGCGGTCGAACAGCCCGACCCCGGCGATCCGCGCGCTGATCGCGGGAGCGTGGAGCGCCCCCAATGCGGCGGCAATATCCTCGGCGCGGTGTCGGTCGACTTCGCCGATGAAGCGCAGCGTCAGGTGGAGCTGATCATCGTCCTGCCAGCGCGCCGCCGAAATGCCGTGCATCGCGGCGCGCAGCACAGCGCGGACGGGGCGTGGCGGGCGCAGCGCGACGAACAGGCGATGGCTCGACATGGTCTGGCCAGCATAGGGATTCGCTGCCGCGTAACCACCGAAACTTGCCCGATTTCCGGTTTCGCTTGAAAGCCGGTGAGAAAATCACGATATTGGCACCTACGGCCGGTATGGGCTGGCCGGTGATGGAGTAATGACAATGGCGAATTGGAACGACCCCAATATGGCGGCTTCCGGTTTTGGGACCGGCGCGAACGCAATGGACCAGGCCGTCGATGCCGGCCTGCGGTCGTACATGCTGTCGGTTTACAACTATATGGCATCGGGCGTGCTGCTGACGGGTATCGTCGCGCTGCTCGCCTTCCAGTCGGGCTTTACCCAATCGATGATTGGCAGCCCGCTGATGTGGGTGGTGGCTTTAGCGCCGCTGGCCTTTGTGCTGGTGCTGAGCTTTGGCATTAACAAGCTGTCGACGACGGCGGCGCAGGCGCTGTTCTGGACCTTTGCCGCGGTGATGGGTTTGTCGATGTCGACAATCTTCATCAATTTTACCCCTGATTCGATCGCAGCGACCTTCTTCGCGACGGCCGCAGCGTTTCTGGGTCTCAGCCTCTATGGCTACACGACGAAAAAGGATCTGTCGGGCTTCGGCACCTTCCTGATTATGGGCGTGTTCGGGATCCTGATCGCGATGCTGCTGAATGCCTTTGTGTTCCAATCGGGCGCGCTGGCGATGGCGATCAGCGTCATCGGCGTGCTGCTGTTCGCAGGCCTCACCGCCTACGACACGCAGAAGATCAAGAGCATGTATTTCTATGTCCGCGGGACCGACTTTGTCGGCAAGTCGGTGGTGATGGGCGCGCTGACGCTCTACCTCGACTTCGTCAACATGTTCACCTTCCTGCTCAACCTGATGGGCAGCCGCGACTAAGCGGTCGGACAGAGACGGAACAAGGGAGCCCGGCGAAGCGATTCGCCGGGTTCTTTCTTTTTGAAGGGGAGGGTCAGCGATGAAGGCCATATGGGGGGCGGTTGGCGCTGCCGCGATGCTGGCGGCGATACCGGTGGCGGCAAAGACCAACGACAGCTGCACCGTCGCGCGGCCCGCCGATGGTGATCTCAAAGCCTTTGCCGCGACCTATTTTCCCGTCGCAGACGATGCCGCGATCGACGCCCTGATCGCCTGTCTGGGCGACCCCGATCCCGCCGTCCGCGATGATTTCGCCTTTGCGCTATGGACGCAGGGACTGCGCGGCAAGCATCTCAAGCCCGCTGACCTCCGCCATGCGGCCGAGCGACTGACCGCAGTCCTCGCCGCGCCCGACGATGCCCCCGGCTTCCGTCGCCCCTTTGCCGCGCTCGCCTTGTCCGAAGTCGCGCGCGCCGACCGGGTCGAGCCGTTTTTGACCGACGCTGAATTGCACGCGCTCGCGGTGACGGGCGCGACCTATCTGCGCGGCGTGCGCGACTATCGCGGCTTCATCGCGGGCGAGGGATGGCGGCATGGCGTCGCGCATGGCGCCGACCTGCTGATGCAGCTCGCGCTCAACCCGCGGCTGGCGCGCGCCGACGCCGACCTGTTGCTCGGCGCCATCGCGGCGCAGGTCGCGCCAGCGGGATCGCACGCTTATGTCCATGGCGAAGCACGGCGGCTGGCGCGGCCATTGCTGTTCCTCGCGAAACGCCCCGACATCGACGATGCGGCGTGGGGCGCATGGTTTCAGGCGCTGCATCCGGGCGACGCCGCCCGCTGGAAAGCGCCCTATGCCAGCGCCGAAGGGCTGGCGGCGGTCCACAACAGCAGCGCGTTCGGCGACGCCGTCTATGTCGCGGGCAGCGAATCACAGGATCCGCAGGTCCGGCGGCTGGCGCCGCTCGCCGCCGGATTGCTCAAGGCGCTGCCCTAGGCCGGACTGGCCGCCTGCATCTCGGCGATCAAGGCATTGTCGATCTCCTTCGCCCGCTTGTACGCAGCGCGTTCGCGGAGCGGCGCGACATAGGCCTCGAACGCCGGACGTGACGCGATGGTGCCGAACTGCAAGCCCCAGTCGATCTGGCTGCCGACATAGACATCGGCGGCGCTAAAGCCGTCACCGGCGACAAACGCCTTGCCCGCGACCGCACTTTCGAGTGCGTCGAGCGCCGCGGGGAGCGAACCAAAGCCTGCCGACCGTTGCTGGTCGGAATCGGGCTCGACCCCCAAATGCTTGGCGGTGATCGCCTGTTCGACCGGACCCGCGGTAAAAAACAGCCAGCGGTAATAATCGGCGCGATCGGCGGGCGCGGGCGCCAGCCCGGCATCGGGGAAGGCATCGGCCAGATAGGCGCAGATCGCCGCGCACTCGGTGATGACCTTGCCGTCATGGACGATCGCCGGAACCTTGCCCATGGGGTTCACCGTCAGATAGGCGGCGTCCTTCATCGTCGTACCATAATCGAGGATGCGCGGCTCATAAGGTGCCCCGACCTCTTCGAGCATCCAGCGGACAATCTGTCCGCGCGACATCGGGTTGGTGTAGAAAATCAGCTCATCGGCCATCGCGGCTCTCCCTTGTGCATTGCGAGTCGGGTTGAACATAACAAGAACAAGTATGCGGGTCCACCGGACTTGTTTTGTCACGGCGTCCGGCTAAGGCAAAGCGATGAGCGACGAACGCATCTGGACAGCCGCCGTGCTGGTGATCGGCGACGAGATTCTCTCGGGCCGCACCCAGGACAAGAATATCGCACAGATCGCGACCTGGCTCGACGCGCAGGGCATCCGTCTGCGCGAAGTGCGCGTCGTGCCCGACGTCGAGGACGAGATCGTCGACGCGCTGAACGCGGTGCGCGCGCGCTACGACTATGTGTTTACCACCGGCGGAATCGGCCCGACCCACGACGATATCACCGTCGACGCGGTCGCGAAGGCGCTGGGCGTCGGGGTCATCATCCATCCTGAGGCGCGCGCGATCCTTGAGCGGTACTACAGCGGCCGCGGCATCGAACTGACCGATGCGCGGCTGCGCATGGCGCGGACGCCCGATGGCGCCGACCTGATCCCCAATCGCATGTCGGGCGCGCCGGGCATCCGCATCGGCAATCTGTTCGTGATGGCCGGGGTGCCGCATATCACCGCGGGCATGCTCGACGCGCTGACCGGGCAGCTCGAAGGTGGCGCGCCGCTGATCGCGCACACGATCGGATCGTGGTCACCCGAAAGCGAAGTCGCCGACCTGCTGCGGCAGGGCGAAAAGGACCACCCCGGCGTCGTGATCGGCAGCTATCCCTTTTTCCGTGACGGTAAGGTCGGCGCCAATTTCGTGATCCGATCAACGTCGGCTGCCGACGTCGCCGCCTGCGTCGCGATGCTGACCGCTGGGCTTGAGGCCGCGGGCTATGCGGTGACCGACGGCGGCATCTGATCGGGCGCGTCGTCGCTGGTCCGCGTGACTCGGGGAAGGCGGCGCAGCATCAGGATCGCGAGCAGGCCAAACAGCGCCGACACGACAAAGGCGGCGCCCGGAAAATGCACCGGCGCCTTGGCGGCCGTAAAATACGCCATGGTGCCGGTCAGCACGATTGGCGCGACGAGTTGGCCGAGCCCCATCGCCATCGCTGAAATCCCCTGCACCTCGCCCTGCGTTTCGGGGTTGGCGCGGCGCGACATCAGCGCGTTCAGCGATGGCTGCACCGGCGCCTGCAAGGCGACGGGCAGAAGCAGCAGGAATGCGCCCCAGGTCGACGTGACAAACGCAAAGCCGACATAATTGGCGACGGCGACCAAGATGCCGATCGTGGCTGCGTCGCGCTCCCCAAAGCGCGCGACCATCGGGCCGACGACAAAGGCCTGGCCCAGCGCGATCATCACCCCGACCGCGGCCAGGCTGGCGCCAATCATGCCCGGGGTCCAGCCGAGCTGCGCGATGCAATAGAAACTCCACGTCATCGGATAGACGAGGCTGGCGATCTGCCACAGCGTCAGCACGCTCGCGACTCCGCTCATGCCGGGCAGGCCGCGCATCGTCTGCAGCGCGCCGAGCGGGTTGGCGCGGCGCCAGTCAAAGGCGCGGCGGCGCTCGGGCGGCAGCGTTTCGGGAAAGATAAAGAGACCATAGAGCATGTTGGCGGCGGCCAGGCTCGCGGCGGCGACGAACGGCGCGCGTGGACCGATCTCGCCCAGGAAACCGCCGATCGCGGGACCGGCGACAAAGCCCACCCCGAACGCTGCGCCGACGAAGCCGAAGTTGCGCGCACGCTCTGCCGGCTTGGTGATGTCGGCAATCGCCGCCTGCGCCGCAGCATAGCTGCCGCCGAACACCCCCGACAAAGCGCGCGCGACAAACAGCCACGGCAGCGTCTGGACGATCGTCAGTAGCGCATAGTCGATCGCCAGCCCGCCGAGCGAGAGCATCAGCACGCGCCGCCGCCCGAACCGGTCGGACAGATTGCCGAGCACCGGCGACGCCAAGAAGGTCGCGATCGCCATCACCAGCCCGATCCATGCGCCGACCTCGATCGCGTGTGGCAGATCGATGCGCCCGACCTCCATCACCAGTTGCGGTAGCACCGGCATGATGATGCCGAACCCGACCGCGTCGATAAAGATCGTCGCGACGATGAAGGGGATGGTACGCGATGCGGTCAAAAAATTCCCCGACGATGAAAGGGTTGGCGGCTCATACAGCGGTGGCGCCGAATCGCGCCAATGCTTTTCGATTGTGCCGCAGTTTTTATCGCCCTAGCGGCACCGATCCCGCTTTGGAGCGTTAGCAGCCGATGAAACTCGAAATCACCGCCGCACTCGACTATCGCCTCGGCGATCCGGTCGACCTGATGCTGCATATCGAGGCGGCGGCAATCCCCGAGCAATTGATCCTCAACGCCGTGCTGGACGTCGGCAATTGCGAATATTTTGCACGCGTTCCGGCGCAGGACATGATCGGCGACCGCATCTGGCTGCGCCGCGGCGGCGAGCTCAATGTGCGCTATCGCACGACGGTCGAAATCCAGCGCGATCTGATCGACTACCGGACGCTCGGCAAGGTGCCGATGCACCGATTACCCGGCGAGACAGTCCAGTATCTCAACGAATCGCGCTATTGCCCCGCCAACAAGTTCATCCACTTCGTCCAGGACGAATTTGGCGATGTCGAGGGCGGCGCCAAGATCGGCCGGATGCGCGACTGGATCGAGACCCATTTCACCTATGTATCGGGGTCGAGCGACGCCGAAACGGGCGCGCTCGACAGCTTTGTCGAACGGCAGGGTGTGTGCCGCGACTATGCGCATGTGATGGTCAGCCTGGCGCGCGCCGCGGCGATCCCGGCGCGCATCGTCAGCGTCTATGCGCTGGGCGTTGAACCGCAGGATTTCCACGCGGTGGCCGAGGTGTTCCTGGGCGACGCCTGGCATCTGGTCGATCCCACCGGCATGGCGAAAGCGAGCGAGATGGCCAAGATCGCCGTCGGCCGCGACGCCGCCGATATCAGCTTTCTGACCGCTTATGGGGAGATCGCGATGCTGAACCAGCGGGTGACGGTAGAGGCAGTGGCGTAAGATGGTCTGGCGCGGCAAATCCGCGCTGCCAGTCCCGCTGCGCGGGCTGGCCGGACTTTCGTTGATCACGATTTAGCTCTGCTAAATCGCTGCGAAAGTCGTGGAGCGGGTGAAGGGAATCGAACCCTCGTCACTTGCTTGGGAAGCAAAAGCTCTACCATTGAGCTACACCCGCCCGGGGCTGCGCGATTGGCACAGGTGCGCGCGGCGGTCAATATTCGTGTCAGCGCGTCGTTTCGCTGATCGTTTCCATCGCGACGAAGGTCGAGGTGCTGGCGACATGCGGCAGGCTGGAAATCTTCTCGCCCAGTACGATGCGATAGCGGCGGATGTCGACGGTGCGGACCTTGAGCAGATAGTCGAAGCTGCTGGCGATCATATGGCATTCCTCGACCTCGGGAATCGCGCGCACCGCCGCGTTGAATTGCTTCAGCGCCGCCTCGCGTGTGTCGGACAGCTTGACCTCGGCAAAGGCGACATGGTCGAGTCCCACCTTGGCGGGGTCGACGATCGCCGCAAAGCCGGTGATCACGCCCTTGTCGACCAGCCGCCGGACGCGTTGCTGGCAGGGCGTCTTGGACAGGCCGACATGCTGCGCCAGATCGGTGAAGGTGATGCGGCCGTCCTGGCGCAGAATCGACAGGATTTTCCGGTCGAAATCATCCAGATCGACTACCGGGGACTTGTCTTTCATATGAATCGCCTAAAACTGATCCGATAATAGGTCAAAAGATAATTTCAGGGAGCGAAATTCGGTCGGATTGCCATGTCATCCTGCGATAAGGTGCGGCCATGACCGAACCCACCGACCGCGCTGCCATCCGCGCCCTCGCCCGCCGCAACGAAGCCGACATCGTCGCCGAACTGCGCGCTGCCCTTGCCACCTCGTCGGCCAGCGTCGAGGCGGTGACCCGGCGCGGCCTCGACCTGATCCGCAAGGCGAAGGCCGAGGGCGACCGCGAGACGCTCGTTGCGCAGCTGATGAACCGCTATCGCCTCTCGACCGAAGAAGGCGTGGTGCTGATGTGCCTCGCCGAGGCGCTACTGCGCGTTCCCGACAGCGCGACCGCCAATGCGCTGATCCGCGACAAGATCGCCGGGCGTCATTGGAAGGAAGGCGAGGACGAGGACAGTCCGCTGATCGTTGCGCTGTCGGCGCGCGGCCTGTCGCTGGGGTCGGCGACCTTGATGCTGGGTGCCATGGGTAGCAAGGCGAACCCGCTGACCCTGCTCAAATCGATGGTCCGCCGCTCGGGCGAACCGGTGATCCGTCAGGCGGCGCTCGCGGCGATGAAGCTGCTGGGCCAGCAGTTCGTGATGGGCGAGACGATCGACGCCGCGGTCAAGCGCGCCGACAAACAAAAGGCTGAACTCGCGAGCTTCGACATGCTCGGCGAAGCGGCGCGCACCGCCGAGGATGCGGCGCGCTACTATGACAGCTATGCCCATGCCATCGCGCGCATCGGCAAGGCCGCCAAGCCCGGCGACCCACACGCCAATCACGGCATTTCGATCAAGCTGTCGGCGCTTCATCCGCGCTACGAATATCTGCAGCGCGCGCGGGTGATCGGCGAACTGGTGCCGCGGGTGATCGAACTCGCCAAGGCGGCGCGTGCGGTGAACATCCCGCTGATGATCGATGCCGAGGAAAGCGACCGGCTCGAGCCGCATATGGACGTGTTCGCAGCATTGATCGACGCGGGCATCGCTGATGGCTGGACCGGGCTGGGCATCGTCATCCAGGCGTATCAGAAGCGCGCGCCGGCGGTGATCGACTGGCTGGCGGAACGCGCCCGCGCGCGCGGCGTCAAGCTGTCGATGCGGCTGGTCAAGGGCGCCTATTGGGATACCGAGATCAAGCGTGCGCAGACGATGGGCCTGAGCGATTTCCCGGTGTTCACCGCCAAGCTCCACACCGACCTCAACTATATGCGCTGCGCCCAGTTGCTGCGCGATTGCCAGGATTGCATCTATCCGGCGTTCGCCAGCCACAATGCGATGACGCTGGCGTTCGTCGCCGAGCTGTTCGCGGGCGCGGATTATGAGCTGCAGCGGCTGCACGGCATGGGTGAAGGCGCGCATGACGCGCTCGTCGCCTTGTTCCCGCCACCGCGTCCGGTGCGTGTCTATGCCCCCGTTGGCACCCACCGCGACCTGCTCGCCTATCTCGTCCGCCGCCTGCTCGAAAATGGTGCCAACTCCAGCTTCGTCCACCAGTTTTCCGACCCCGATGTCAGCGCCGAACAGCTCGCGGTCGATCCGCGCAGCGTCGCCAGCGCCGCGACATCGAAGATTGCGACCGGCATCGGCCTGTTCGATCCGGAGCGGCGCAATTCGCGCGGCTATGACC
>JAEMRT010000042.1:15921-39243 GCA_016463225.1 Sphingopyxis sp.
GCTATGACCTTGGCGAACCTGGCGTTCCCGAGGCATTGGTCGCCGCGATCGGCGCGGCACGGCGCAGCGACCGGGTCGCGGCACCGATCGTCGGCGGCGTAGCGCGTGGCGGTGCCGGCGCGCCGGTGCACAACCCCGCGACGGGCGCTATCGTCGGTCAGGTGGTCGAGGCCGACCGCACTGCGGTTACCGATGCCGTCGCTGCGGCGCGCGCGGCGCACGGCAATTGGAGCCTCGCCGGCGGCGCCTTCCGCGCCGAGCGGCTCGAACGCGCGGCCGACCTGCTCGAAGAACATGATGCGCTCTTCCTCGGCCTCGCGATCGACGAGGCGGGCAAGACGCTCGTCGATGCGATCGCCGAGGTGCGCGAGGCGACCGACTTCCTGCGCTATTATGCGGGCCAAGCGCGCGCCGATTTCACCTACCCCGTCGCGCTGCCCGGCCCGACCGGCGAGCGCAACGAACTGATGCTGGAAGGCAAGGGCGTGTTCGTGTGCATCAGCCCGTGGAATTTCCCGCTCGCGATCTTTTTGGGGCAGGTCGCGGCAGCGCTCGCCGCGGGGAACAGCGTGCTGGCGAAGCCCGCCGAACAGACGCCGCTGATCGCGCATGCCGCGGTCGAATTGTTGCTTGAGGCCGGAATTCCCGGCGATGTGCTCCACTATCTCCCGGGTCGCGGCGAGACCGTTGGCGCTGCGCTCACCGGCAACCCCGACATTATCGGCGTCGCCTTTACCGGATCGACCGAGGTCGCCCGCGCGATCAACCGGGGCCTCGCGATGCGCGACGGCCCGATCGCGACGCTGATTGCGGAGACCGGCGGGGCCAATGCGATGATCGTCGATTCGACGGCGCTGCCCGAACAGGTCGCGCGCGACGCCGTCGCCGGCGCGTTCCAGTCGGCGGGTCAGCGCTGTTCGGCGCTGCGCCTGCTCTGCGTGCAGGAGGATGTCGCCGAGACGATGATCGAGATGGTCGCGGGGGCGATGGCCGAGCTCAATGTCGGCGACCCCGCATTGCTATCGACCGACGTCGGCCCGATCATCGACGATGAAGCGCAGGCGAACATCGCCGCCTATGTTGCCGACGCGCGCGCCGCGGGACGCGTGATCGCAGAAGCGCAGCGCGTTGGCCTGCCCGCGGGCGGCCATTTCGTGCCGCCGGTGGTCATCCGCCTCGACCATGTCACCGACCTGAAGCGCGAGATCTTCGGCCCGGTGCTGCATGTCGCGACGTGGAAGGGCGGCGAGCTCGACGCGCTGATCGATGCGATCAATGCCTCCGGTTACGGCCTGACCCTCGGCGTCCACACCCGCATCGACGGGGTCGCGGCGCATATCGCGGCGCGCGCGCAGGTTGGCAATGTCTATGTCAACCGCAACCAGATCGGCGCGATCGTCGGCTCGCAGCCGTTCGGCGGACGCGGACTGTCGGGCACCGGCCCCAAAGCCGGCGGCCCGCATTATCTGCACCGCTTTGCCGAGGAAAAGACGATCTCGACCGACATCACCGCGGCGGGCGGCAATGCGGCGTTGATGGCGGGGTAGCCATATTCGTCGCGCCCGCGAATGCGGGGGCGCTGGCAGTCTAACACTGCATTGTTGTAGCAAGCCGACTGGCCCCGCCTTCGCGGGGACGCCGCGTGGTTACGCCCCCGGTACCCCGAGCAACTGCGCCTGCGCCTTCAACCGTCCCGCCGCCGCCGGATTCGCCGCAACGCCGTCCTTCAGCGCCTGCGCGGCTTTCGCGGTTTCGCCCAGCGTCATCCGGCTGCGCATCAGCATGATCCAGCGGTCGACGTCGGCGGGATTGGCCTTCAGCTTCGCCTCCAGCCCGTCGACCATGCCCTGGATCATCGCGTCCTGCTGGCCCTTGGGCAGCTGCGAGGCGGCCTCCATGTCCGACCGGCTCGGTCCCGGGATCGCGCGCGCCGCGACGGGCATTTCGTCGGCGGTCAGCGGGCGCGCCTGCGTGCTCGCGAGGCGGCTGGCGACGTCGATCTTGTGGATCGCGCCGACCTGTTCGATCGTGCGGCGCAGGTCCGCCTCCCACGGCGCGCCCTGCGGCGTGTCGGCGAGCAGCGCGAACCAGTCGTTGATCGCACCCCGATGGTCGCCGCCGATGTCTTTCTTCACAGCGAGGAAATAGCGCGCGCGCGGATCCCTGGCGTCGAGCGCGATCGCCTTGTCGAAGGCGGCGAGGGCAGCGGCGGGCATCGGGTCGCTGTCGCTGCCCATCACGCGCGCCTCGCCCAGCGCCGACCAGAGTCCCGCCGACTCGGGCGAGAGCGCGGTCGCTTTTTCATACGCCGCCGCCGCGCCGGCAAAATCGCTGAGGTCGAATCGCGCCGCGCCGAGCGCGGTCCACGCCTCGGCGCTGCTGGGTTCGCTCCTGGTGCGCGCCTCCAATGCCGCGAGCTGGTCAGACGGCGCGGCGGCGGTCGGCGCCGCCCTGTCGGCACCCGCAGGCGCTGAATCGCGCCAGATCGCATAGCCGATCGCCGCCGCCAACAGCACGAAGGCGGCGATCAGTATCGCGCGGTTGGTGCCGGTCATGCCACGCTTTGCGGTTTCGGCCATGCTCTTGGTCTCGCTCATTTTTGCCCCTTGGTGCGGCCCACGAAAAAATGCCGCCTGTGCGCGCTGTCATATTGCCTTTGCTCGGCGATGGTGTAGCCTTTGACATACAAGGTCGGTCAACGATTAAAATCGTCGGGGTCGCACCGACTTTCCCAGTCATACCAGGGGAGGGGTGCATGGCAGTTTCGGATCACGTCGATTTTTCGACGTTCATGGAAGGCGTAAAGAAGCGTAACCCGGGGCAACCCGAGTTCGTGCAGGCAGTTCAGGAAGTATCTGAAGATATTTTCGACTTCATCGCCGACAAGGAAGAATATCACGCGCAGCAGATTTTGCGGCGCATCGCCGAACCCGACCGGGTCATTTCTTTCCGCGTCTGCTGGGAGGATGATCAGGGCAATGTCCGCGTCCAGCGCGGCTGGCGCGTCCAGAACAACAACGCCATCGGCCCCTACAAGGGCGGTATTCGCTTTCACCCGTCGGTCACCGAATCGGTGCTCAAATTCCTGGCGTTCGAACAGACGTTCAAAAATGCCCTGACCGGGCTGCCGATGGGCGGCGGCAAGGGCGGATCGAACTTCAACCCCAAGGGCAAGAGCGTGCGCGAGATCATGCGTTTTTGCCAGAGCTTCATGACCGAGCTCTATCGTCACATCGGCGCCGACATTGATGTTCCCGCGGGCGACATCGGGGTGGGCGGCCGCGAAATCGGCTTCATGTTCGGCCAGTACAAGCGGATCACCAACGAATTTACCGGGGTGCTCACCGGCAAGGGGCTCGAATGGGGCGGCTCGCTGATCCGCACCGAGGCGACCGGCTATGGCGCGGTCTATTTCCTTGCCAACATGCTGGCGGCGAAGGGTCAGGATCTCACCGGCAAAAGCGCGGTCATCTCGGGCTCGGGCAATGTCGCGACGCATGCGGCCGAAAAGATCGTCCAGCTCGGCGGCAAGGTGCTGACCTTGTCCGATTCGGGCGGTTTCATCCACGATCCCGACGGCATCACGCAGGAAAAGATCGATTGGGTCAAAACGCACAAAACCCACCGCCGCGGCCGGATCGAGGAATATTGCGACGAATTCAAATCTGCGAGCTTTACCGCGGGCAAAACGCCATGGGGGGTCAAATGCGACGTCGCTTTGCCCTGCGCAACGCAGAATGAGCTGCTCGGCGACGATGCGCGTGAACTGGTCAAGAATGGCTGCATCGCGGTCAGCGAAGGCGCCAACATGCCGACGAACCTCGAGGGCGTGCACGTCTTCAAGGATGCGAAGATCATGTTCGCGCCGGGTAAGGCCGCCAATGCCGGCGGCGTCGCAGTGTCGGGGCTGGAAATGAGCCAGAACAGCGGGCGCCGCAGCTGGAGCGAGCCCGAGCTGCAGCAGATGCTGAAAGACATCATGGACGGCATCCACAAAAGCTGCATCACCTATGGCGATCAGGGCAGCGGCTATATTGACTATGTGAAGGGCGCGAACATCGGCGGTTTCAAGAAAGTAGCCGATGCAATGCTGGCATTCGGGGTGGTGTAATTCGGCCCAAGGCGTAAAAGCGCCGGGTTGGGGAAAAGGGGTTTTCGCGAATGACGACGCACGCTGGAAAGGAGCGCGGCGATCGGACTTGGGTGGCGTTTGCTGCTCTGGCGCTGATGCTGCTCGCGCTCGCCATAGCGGCTTTCGTCTTCGCGCCCCCCGCCCGCTCGCAGGGTGAGCCCGGTGCGCGTTATACCGGCGTCGCGTCGTGCGCCGGATCGACCTGCCACGGCCGGATGGAGGGCGACGGGACCGTCGTGCGCCAGGACGAGCTGATGAAATGGCAGGAACCCTCGACCCCCGGCGGCGCGCACAGCCGCGCCTGGGCGGTGCTCAGCAACAACCGCAGCCAGTTCATCGCGCGCAATCTGGGCATCGGCGATCCGGCAACGGCGCAGATGTGCATCGGCTGTCATGCGACCGCGGGCGCGGTTGCCGCCAAGGGCGCGATGCGCGGCAGCGTGCCGACCGAGGACGGCGTCGGCTGCGAATCCTGCCACGGTCCGGCGGGCGGTTGGCTCGCCAGCCATTATGCCGGGGTCGGCACCAGCGCCAATCCCGACGCCGAAATGCGCCAGAAACATCTCGCCAACCTGTCGGCGGGGCTGAAAAAGCTGGAGGATCCGGTGGTGCGCGCCGGGGTGTGCGTCGATTGCCATTTCGGATCGGCCAGTGACGGGCAATTCGTCACCCACCGCATCATGGCCGCGGGGCATCCGCGCATCGCTTTCGAGCTCGACCTTTTCTCCTCGCTCCAGGCGCATCATCAGGAAGACGCCGACTATGGCTGGCGCAAGTTCGGCGCGGCCAATGCGCGCACCGATCATGTCCAGATGTGGGCGGTCGGGCAGGCGACCGCGATCGAGCGCAGTCTGACGCTGTTCCAGTCGCGGCGCGGGACCGAGGGGATATTCCCCGAATTCTACTTCCTCGATTGCCACAGCTGCCACCGCCGCATCTTCGATCAGGCAAAGCCGGTACGCGCCGGCGTCGACAATCCCGGGCGCGGCATTCCCGAGGGGATGCCGCCGTACAACGACGAAAATCTGATCATGCTCGCCGCTGCCGCGCGGCTTGCCGCGCCCGCGCTCGCCGATCAGCTCGCGGCGCGCACGGCGGCGTTCCACAAGGCGATGGCCACCGACCGCCCCAGCGCGGTCGCCGCCGCGGCGCAGCTGTCGCAGACGGTGGCGGCGCTCAAGAGCGCGTTCGCGGCGCGCAGCTTTTCGGGCACCGATGCCTTTGCGATGGTCGATGCGATCGCGGCCAAGGCTATCGGCGACCGCTTCACCGACTATTCGGGATCGCAGCAGGCAGTGATGGGGGTCGATACGCTGCTCAATGCGATGGTGTCGTCCGGCCGCGTCACCGTCGGCGCTGCGGCGGGCATCCGCGGCGACATCGACCGCGCCTATGCCGCAGTGAAGGATCCCAACGCCTATAAGCCGACCGAATTCCAGGCCTCGCTCGGCAGCGCGGTGCGCGCGATACGGGCGCTGCGGTAAGATCATGCGAACCAAGAGCCAGTTTTTCCGCTCGGCGGCCTTTGCCGCGATAGGGGCGTTGCTCCTGACGTCGTGCGGCGGCGGCGGGGGCAGCACGCCGACGCCAAGCCCGACCCCCACGCCAACGCCAACCCCGACGGGCGGCCTCTATACCCCGCCCGCCGCCGAAGCGCTGACGACCAGCGATGTCGAGCGCGTGCTCGCCCAGGCCATAACGGAAGCGCAGGCGCGCAGCTTGCCGTCGGTGATCGCGGTGACCGACCGCGTCGGCAATGTGCTCGGCGTGTTCCGCATGACCGGCGCCCGCGCGACCGCGACGACCGCCGGCGCGCCGAACGGTGTCCATATCGACGCGCAAAATGTGACCTTCCCCGCCGAGGGCGGCGCGATCGCCAAGGCGGTGACGGGCGCCTATCTGTCGAGCGGCGGCAATGCCTTTTCGACGCGCACCGCCAGCCAGATCGTCCAGGAACATTTCCCGCCCGCGCCGACCACCGTTGGACTGGAAAGCGGTCCGCTGTTCGGGGTGCAGTTCAGCCAGCTGCCGTGCAGCGACCTGTCGGCGCGCTTTGGCGCCGCGGGCAGTGCGGCGCTGATTGGCCCAAAACGCTCCCCGCTCGGCCTCGCCGCCGATCCGGGCGGGCTGCCGCTCTACAAAAATGGGGTGCTCGTTGGCGGCATCGGGGTGATGGGCGACGGCGTCTATGGCAGCGACCCCAATATCCTCGACATCGACAACGACCTCGAGGAATTCATCGCGCTGGCGGGGACGCGCGGGTTCGAGGCACCGACGACGATCACCGCCGACAAGATCACCGTTGACGGGACCAGCCTGCGCTTTTCCGACGCGACCTTTGCCGGGGTGATGACCAGCGGCAGCGCCAGCTTTGCCAGCCTCAACGGCAGCGCGGGCAATCTTGTCGCGGTGATCGGCTATGCCAACGCCGCGGTGACCGCCGGCACCGCCTATGGCAGCGAAGCGTCGGGCATCCGTGCTTCGACCGCTGCCGAATTTTCGAACCGCGATGCCTTTGTGCTGACCAACGGCAGCGGCACCAATCGCTATCCGCTGCGCGCCGGAACCGACGGTGCGACCAATAGCGCGCCGTTGACGCAGGTCGAGGCGCGCGCGGTGCTCGAAGAAGCCTTTGCGGTGATGAGCCGCGCCCGCGCCCAGATCCGCCGCCCGCTCGACAGCCGCGCGCAGGTTACGATCAGCATCGTCGACACGCATGGATCGGTGCTCGGCATCGTCCGCTCGCCCGACGCGCCGATCTTCGGCACCGACGTGAGCCTGCAAAAGGCGCGCACCGCGGCGTTCTTCTCCAGCGCGTTGGCCGGAACCGAGCTCAGCGCCAACGCCAGCGCCGACATCCGCCAGTTCGTCCCCGCGACGCGCACCTTCCTGAACGACCCGGCGGCGCTGAGCGGCACGGTCGCTTATGCCGACCGCGCGATTGGCAATTTGGCGCGCCCCTATTTCCCCGATGGCGAGGTCGGCCGCCCGAACGGGCCGTTGTCGCGCCCGATCGCGCAGTTCAATCCCTTCTCGACCGGGCTGCAATCGGCGCTGATCATCGGCAATCTCGGCAGCCATCTCGGTTTCGTGTCGGGCGCCAGCCTGACCGATACCCCGGCGCGCTGCACGACCCTGCCCGACGTCGCGGCGGGGCAGAACCGGCTGCAGAATGGCATCCAGATTTTCCCCGGTTCGGTCCCGATCTATCGCGGCAACCAGTTGGTCGGCGCGATCGGGGTGTCGGGTGACGGCATCGATCAGGATGACATGATCAGCTTCCTCGGCGCGCACAATGGCGGCGCGCGGGTCGGCGGCATTGGCAATGCGCCCAAAGCGATCCGCTCGGATAGTGTTGTCGTCAACGTCGGCGCCGGGGTGCGCCTGCGTTACATCAGCTGCCCGTTCGCGCCGTTCCTCGACTCCGCCACCCAAAATGTCTGCGACGGGCTGTAGGCGATGATGACGGGGGGCAGCCTTTGGCCGATCATCGCCAGTCTCGCGGCGCAGGGTGCCCCGGGCGGCGAGGTGACGCCGCCGCCGCCCGCGCCCGACGAACCGCCAATCGCCGGAGATGCTTCACCCGCCGAACAGCCCGCCGACGAACTGACCCCGCCGCCGCCGCCGGTCGATTGGCAGGACATGATCAAGGACGATCTGGTCACCCAGATCATCGAAGGGCGCCGCCGCCCCGGCTATCGCCCCGACCTGCCCGACGCCTTGACGCAGGACAATGTAGGCGCGCTACGACCGCCGCCGCCGCAAGCCTTTCCGGGGATGGAGGACCAGTTGCCGGTTCCCGACCGCTGGCGCCTCATCGAATCGCTGGGGGTGGTCAAGGAACGCTGGTTCGATCCCTATCACCAGAACACCTACAAGGGTGACCGCGCGATCGATCCGGCAAAGGTGCCGTGGCTGCCGATCAAGGGCGACGACTGGTTCATCGTCGCCAATGCGGTGTCCGACACGGTGTTCGAACCGCGCACCTTCCCGATCCCGGTCGGGGTCCAGACCACCGAACGTCCCGGCAGCCTCGACGTCTTCGGCAAAGACCGCAGTTTCGTCTTTGCCCAGACCTTCATCGTCGGTGCAGCGCTGATCAAGGGGTCGACCGCGTTCAAGCCCCCCGACATCGAATATCGCGTCACCCTCGCCTATCAGGCCAATTATGTCGACGTCCCCGAACGCCGCGTGCTCGACGTGCGTCCGTCGAAGGCGAGCCATCGCTACGACTCGTTCCTCGGCGTCCAGGAATTGTTCGTCGACAAGCATCTCGGCAACACGTCGGATCGTTTTGACTTTTATTCGGTGCGGCTCGGCATCCAGCCGTTCCAGAGCGATTTCCGCGGTTTCCTGTTCAACGACAGCCAGCTTGGCATCCGCCTGTTCGGCAACCGCGACAACAATCGGTTCCAGTATAATTTCGCGGCCTTCTGGCGGCTCGAAAAGGACACCAATTCGGGTCTCAACGACATCACGCAGACGCCGCGCGATGATTTCATCCTGACCGCCAACCTCTATCGTCAGGATTTCCCGTTCGTCGGGCTGACCAGCCAGGTCAGCGTGACCTACAATATGAACCGCGAAAAGAACGACGTTCAGATCGACCACAACGGCTTTCCCGTGCGCCCGGCGCTGCTCGGCGACCTGCGTGGGCGCGAATATGACGTCGTCTATCTGGGCTATAGCGCCGACGGGCGGATCGGGCGGATCAACCTGACCGCGAGCTTCTATGCCGCACTGGGCGAAGACCGGAACAGCTTCTTCACCAGCAAACCGGCGCAAATTCGCGCGGGTTTTGGCGCAGTCGAGCTCAGCTACGACCATGACTGGATGCGCTTCCGTCTCTCGGGGCTTTACGCCACCGGTGACGGCGACCCGTATAACAACACCGAGGGCGGCTTCGACGCGATCTTCGAAAACCCGATCTTCGGCGGCGCCGACACCAGCTATTGGATCCGCCAGACGATCCCCTTCGCGGGCGGCGGCCGCGTCATTTCGATCAACGGCCGCAACGGCATATTGAATTCGCTGCGCTCGTCGAAGGAAGAGGGGCAGTCGAATTTCAACAACCCCGGCACCGTGTTCATCGGTGCGGGCGCCGATTTTGACCTGACCCCCGAATTTCGCATCAGCGCCAATGCCAACCATCTGTGGTTCGCCGACACGTCGAGCCTGCAGGCGCTGCGCACCGAAGGATCGATCCCCGGGGACATCGGCTTCGACCTGTCGGTTGCGACGATCTGGCGGCCGAAGGCGACGCAGAACATCGTCGGACGCCTCAGCGGCGCGGTGCTGCTGCCCGGCAAGGGGTTCAAGGATCTGTTCGACAACAAGCAGAAGAACGACGCCTATGTGTCGATCCTCGCCAATGTGATTTTGAGTTTTTGATGATGATGCGCAAACTCTTTGTCCTGCTGGCCTTCCTCACGATGTGCGCCGCCTTTGGTGCCAGCGTCGGGCGCGCCGCAGAGGAAGAGAAACCGCTCAAGATCACCTACCGCTTCACGCCGCCCGCCCCGCGCGAGCAGGCCGAGGCCGATGTCAGCGCGAAGTCCGAAGGCTGTTACAGCTGCCACACGCGCACCGATCAGCCGTCGATGCACGCGACCCCGGCGGTGCGATTGGGCTGTACCGATTGCCACGGCGGCGACGCGAGCCAGGTCGGCACCCCCTCGCTCGGCTATACGCACGCGACCAACAAGGCGGTGATGGCGCTCGCACACCCGCAGCCGACCTTGCCCGGTGCATGGCATGACAGTTCGGCGAACCCGCAGCGCAGCTATACCTTGCTCAACAAGGAATCGCCCGAATTCATCCGCTTCGTGAACCCCAGCGATTACCGCGTCGCGCGCGAGGCATGCGGGTCGTGCCACCTCGAGGTGATCGAGGCGACCGAGCGGTCGATGATGTCGACGGGGGCAATGCTGTGGGGCGGTGCGGCCTATAACAACGGCATCGTGCCCTATAAAAATTACGTGTTTGGTGAGGCTTATACGCGCACCGGCGAGGCCGCCTGCATCCTCTCGCCCTCGTCGCGGCTCACCGTCGCGGAATATAAGGAAGCGTGCAAGCCGGGCTTCGGTTTCGACAAGATATTGACCGATGACGAGAAAAAGCGCGGTGCACTGGCGAAAATGTATCCGCTGCCGCGCTGGAGCGTCATCCCGCCGGGCGACGTGTTCCGGGTGTTCGAGCGCGGCGGCCGCAACATCGCCACGCAATTCCCCGAAATCGGCTTGCCCAATCCGACCGGCAGCATCCAGCGGCTCGAGGAGCCGGGGCGCCCCGACCTCAAGCAATCGAACCGCGGCCCCGGCACCGGCCTGCGCGTGTCGATCCCGGTGCTCAACATCCACAAGACGCGCCTCAACGACCCGCTATCTTGGTTCATGGGGACGAATGACCAGCCCGGCGACTATCGCCATTCGGGCTGTTCGGGCTGCCACGTCATTTACGCCAACGACCGCGAGCCGCGGCACAGCCTGACCTATGCCAAATATGGCCGCGACGGCGAGACCGACACCGTCGATCCGACGATCCGCGAAAAATTGCGCGCGCCAGAAGGCGACGGTCATGGCGGTGAGAAAAAGCCCAGCGGCGGTGGTCATGCAGAACCGGCCCATATGGCGCCGAACGACGAGCCGGGCGGCGGCGGACACGGCTCGCTGATCGATCCGGCCGCGGCGACCGCGGGACCGCAGCATCAACCGCCCCGGCCGCGCCGCGAATCGGGCCATCCGATCAGCCACGCCTTCACCCGCGCGATCCCGACGTCGCAATGCATGTCGTGCCACATGCATCAGCCGAACATCTTCCTGAACTCGTACCTCGGCTACACGATGTGGGATTATGAATCCGACGCGCCGCAGATGTGGCCCGGTCCCGACAACACCGCGCCGCGCCCGCCGGGGATGAGCGACGAGGAGTATCTGAAGAAATACAAGCAGCAGCGCTATCCGACCGCTGCCGAGGTCCATCAGGTGCTCGAACGCAACCCCGAAGCAGCGGCGACGCGCGGGCTGTGGGCCGATGTCGAATTCCTGCGCGACGTCTATGACGTCAACGACAGCAACAAGGATACGCAGTTCGCCGACTATCACGGTCATGGCTGGAACTTCCGCGGCATCTTCAAGCGCGACCGCAACGGCAATCTGCTGAACGCCGACGGCAATATGTCGACCTATGGCACCGATACTGCGAACATCATCGATCCCAAGGATCCCGAGAAATGGCGCAAGAGCTGTAGCCATTATACCGATGCCAAGGAGCGCGACCTGTGCCTGTCGAGCGCCGATCCGGGCAAGCCGGGGGTCGAGGGCAAGTTTGTGCCGCCCGGCATCAACCCCGGCAAGGCGGTCCATATGATGGACATCCACGCCGAAAAGGGCATGCAATGCGCCGACTGCCATTTCGCGCAGGACAGCCATGGCAATGGCTATATCCAGGGCGAAGTGGCGAATGCGGTCGAGATCAGCTGCAAGGATTGCCACGGCACCGCCGATGCTTTCCCGAATCTGCTCACCTCGAACGTCGCGGCGCGGCCGCAGGGCAATAATCTCGCCCTGCTGCGCAACCCCGACGGCCGCCGCCGCTTCGAATTCCAGTATAACGACAATGCCGAAGTCATCGGGCTGATCCAGCGTTCGATCGTCGATCCCAAGCTCGAATGGCAGGTCAGCCTGGTCAAGCAGGCGGTGACGCCGGGACCGCATTTCAACGCCAAGGCGGCGCGGGCCAAGTTGATGGCGCGCGCGGGCAGCGACGACGGCAAGTTCGAATGGGGGCCGGGTGTCGCCAAAGAAGACCGCGCGCACGGCGATGACAAGCTCACCTGCTTCACCTGCCACTTGTCATGGACGACCAGCTGCGGCGGCTGCCATTTGCCGATCGAGGCGAACTGGAAGACCAAGACGCACCATTTCGAGGGCGAGGAGACGCGCAACTTCGCGACCTACAACCCGCAGGTGGCGCGCGACGAGATGTTCCAGCTCGGCCGCCACCAGCTGACCAAGCCCGGTGAGCCCGGTCCGAACGGCGAGGTGCGCGGTATCATCACCCCGGTGCGCTCGACCTCGGCGCTGGTCCTGTCATCGACCAACATCAACCGTGAACGCATCTATGTGCAGCAGCCGCCGATCTCGTCGGCGGGCTATTCGAGCCAGGCCTTTGCTCCGCATTTCCCGCACACCGTGCGCCGTTCCGAAACCAAACAGTGCAGCGACTGCCATGTGTCGGCGGCGGACGATAACAATGCGATCATGGCGCAGCTCAACCTGCTCGGTACCAACTTCGTCAACTTCGTCGGGCTCAACGTCTGGTCGGGGATGGAGGATGGTTTTCAGGCCACCCGCGTCACCGAATGGGACGAGCCGCAGGCGGTGATCGGCAGCTATCTGCACAAATATAGCTACCCCGATTATTGGAAGCTGCACGTCGACCAGAACGGCCGCGAGCTCAAGAAATGGGTGCGCGGCAAGACCTTCGACAAAAAGGGGTCGGGCGAAACGCAGGCGCTCGAAGAGTTCGAAAATATCGTTCAGGACACCAGCGGCCGGGTGAACTGCCTGCAACAGCGCGGCGAATATATGTTCGTCGCCGAAGGGCGCGGCGGTTTTCGCATCTATGACGTCGCCTGGATCGGCAACAAGGGTTTCTCCGAACGCATCATCCGCGCCCCCTTCTCGGCGCTCGGCCACGACACGCATGTGAAGACGAAGAATGCGACGTGCATGGCGATTGCAACGACGCAGCCGATCAGCGTCAGCCGCAACGAGAATATCGTCAAGAATTTCCCCGAGAACCACGAACAGGTGATGCACAAGATCTACCGCTATGCGGTGATCACCGACAGCGTCGAAGGGCTGGTGCTGGTCGACATCGACACGATGGCCGACGGCGAATTCCGCAACAACAAGCTGACGCGCGCGCTGACCTGGAATGAGGGTAATGTGCTGGCGGGGGCGCGGCATGTGACGCTCGCGGGCAGCATGGCGTATATTACGACCGACGCCGGGCTGGTCGTGCTCGATCTGTCGATGCCGCTGGCTCCCAAGGTGACGGCGCAGCTGCCGCTGACCGATGCGCGCGCCAGCGCGGTGCAGTTCCGTTATCTCTGGGTCACCGATGCCGAGGGGGTGAAGCTGTTCGACGTCACCAACCTAGCGCAGCCAGTCGCGGTGCCAGAGGGGACCGTTCGGCTTGCCAATGCGCGCAAAATCTATCTCGCGCGGACGTACATGTATGTTGCGGCCAAGGCCGACGGGCTCGTCATCGTCGACGTGACGCGCCCCGCGGCGCCGGTCGTCTGGCCGGGACTGACCTTTGGCGGTGCGATGACCGATGCCGAAGATGTGATCGTCGCGTCGACCAATGCCTCGCTGTTCGGTTACGTCGCCGACGGGCGCGGCGGCATCAAAGTGATCCAGCTGACCAGCCCCGACAATCCCGGCCTCTATGGTTTCTCGCCCAAACCGACCCCCGAACTGATCGCCTGGGCGAAGACGCCGTCGCCCGCGCTCGCACTGTCGAAGGGGCTCGACCGCGACCGCGCGGTCGACGAGACCGGCGGCCAGATGGCAGTGTTCGGGCGTTTGGGCTCGCGGCCGTTCACCCGGCCCGAGATGGAGAAGCTGTTCCTCAACAGCAAGGGGCTGGTGTACAAGGTCCGCGACGAGGTCGATCAGAGCGGCTGGCGGCCGCCGCTGCTGTACGCGAATTGATGGTAAGATCGGTTTTCGACCGGAATCTGACCTTTTTTCATTGTCATCCCGGACTTGATCCGGGATCCACGACGACGGCGCGGCTATGGATCCCGGATCAAGTCCGGGATGACGAAACTTGGGGTAGCGAACGTCCGCTCTCACCCCACAGCGGATGCCGCAGCCTATTGCCGCTCGGCCTGTACCACCGTGTCCGACGCGCGCAGCGCCGACAAAATCCGCATCAGATGATGGACGTCGCGCACTTCGACGACGACGTCATAGGTGTGAAACCCGCCCTCGCGGTTCGACAGGCGCAAATTGGTGATGTTCGCCGAATTGGCCGCCAATATGCCCGACATTTCGGCAAGCGTGCCGGGTTCGTTGAGGATCACGATGCACAGCCGCGCGTTGCCGCCCTCGCTGTCCTCCTGCCATCTCAGGTCGATCCAGTCGGCATCGACCCCGTCGGCGAGGCTGGGGCAGTCGATGACATGGACCTCGATGCCTTCGCCGGGGCGCGCCAGCCCGACGATGCGGTCGCCCGGAACCGGGTGGCAGCAATCAGCGAGCTGGTACGCGACGCCGGGGGTCAGTCCCGCGATCGACACCGCGGCGCCCTGTCCGAACTTGCCGGGCTTGGCCTTCATCTCGGCGGTGATGCCGGGGACCAGCGCTTCGAGCACCATATTGTCGGTCAGCCGCTGCTTGGCGATCGCGACATAAAGCGCGGCGTCGCTGTCGAGCTTGAGCCGGGTGAGCGCTGCGGCGCGCGCCTTGTCGCCGATCTTGTTGGGCAGGCGCAGCGCAATTTCATCGTACATCTTGCGCCCAAGCGCGGCGAGTTCGACCTTTTCCTTTGATCGCACATGGCGGCGAATCGCAGCGCGCGCCTTGCCGGTGACGGCAAAACCCAGCCAGGCAGGCTGCGGGGTCTGTTTGTCGGACGACAGGATCTCGACGGTATCGCCATTGTTGAGCTGGGTACGCAGCGGCACCAGCCGCCCGTTGACCTTGGCCCCGACGGTGCGGTCACCCAGCCCGGTATGGACAGCATAGGCAAAATCGACCGGGGTCGCGCCCTTGGGCAGCTGGTGCAGGCTGCCCTTGGGGGTGAAGGCGAAAATGCGGTCCTGGTACATCGCGATGCGCGTGTTCTCGAGGAACTCCTCGGGATCGTGCGTCTGCTCGAGGATTTCGATGAGGTCGCGGATCCACCCCGCCTGCCCGTCGGGGGCGGTGCCGCCCTGCTTATACGCCCAATGCGCCGCAAAGCCGAATTCGGACTGCTGGTGCATGCCCAGGCTGCGAATCTGGATCTCGATCCGCATATTCTGCTGGTGCATGATCGTCGTGTGCAGCGACTTGTAGCCGTTGCGCTTCGACGTCGAGATATAGTCCTTGAACCGGCCCGGGACCATTTTCCACTTGCGGTGGATCAGCCCCAGCGCGGCGTAGCAATCGGCGTCAGTCGGGGTGACGATGCGGAATGCGATGATGTCGGTGACCTGTTCGAAACTGACATGGCGTTCCTGCATCTTGCGCCAGATCGAATAGGGATGTTTTTCGCGTCCCGATACGTCGGCCTCGATGCCGTTCCTGGCGAGCAACTCCTTGAACTCGCGGCTGATCCCCGCGACCTTGTCCTTGCCGCCCGCCGTCAGTTTCGCGAGGCGGCCGGTGATCGTTGCATAGGCTTCAGGCTCGAGCTCGCTGAACGCGAGCAGCTGCATCTCGCGCATATATTCATACATGCCGATCCGCTCGGCGAGCGGCGCATAGATATCCATCGTCTCCTTGGCGATGCGCCGCCGTTTTTCGGGGTTCTGGATAAAATGCAGCGTGCGCATATTGTGCAGCCGGTCGGCGAGCTTGACCAGCAGCACCCGGATGTCGTCCGACATCGCGAGCAGGAATTTGCGCAGATTTTCGGCGGCGCGCTCATTCTCGGTCTGCGCTTCGATCTTCGACAGCTTGGTCACCCCGTCGACCAGCCGCGCGACATCGGCGCCGAACAGGCGCTCGATCTCTTCGGGGGTCGCCAGCGTGTCTTCGAGCGTGTCGTGGAGCAGCGCGGTGACGATCGTCTCGCAATCGAGGTGCAGGTCGGTCAGGATACCGGCAACCTCGACCGGGTGGCTGAAATAGGGGTCGCCCGAGGCGCGCTTCTGGCTGCCATGCTTCTGGACGGTGAACACATAGGCGCGATTGAGCAGCGCCTCGTCGCAGTCGGGATCATAAGCGCGCACGCGCTCGACAAGTTCATATTGGCGCAGCATCGCGTTCAATGTCGTTCATGTCGGCGCAATTGCAATGCGAAATTTGATTGCGCGGTTCGCCAAGGGTTTCGCAACTTTGATAGAGGCGATTGGAAGCTTCGTTCGTCGGGTGTGCCACGGAGCAGCGACGGAAATCCGTGCGCGATTCGAACCCGCCCCCTTGACCCTTTTGCAGGCCTGACGACCGGCAATGTATCGCGTTGCGAAATGCAACGAAGGCCCTATATTTTTTTGGCGCAGGGGTCGATTTTACGTTAGGGCATGGGTCATGGGAAAATTACGCGAACTGCTGAACGACATGGACGGGGGCAATTGCGCCCTGCCGCTGGCGCTGGAAGCGATGGGTGAACGCTGGTCGTTCATGATCCTGCGCGCGGCCTTTAACGGCGTCCATCATTTCGAGGAGTTCCAGCAGGAACTGAACATCGCGCGCAACATCCTGTCGAACCGGCTGTCGCGGCTGGTCGACCATGGCATCATGGCGCGCGAAGTGATGGCCGAAGACCGCCGCAAGGTGCGCTACCAGCTTACCCAAAAGGGCATCGAACTGTTGCCCGCGATGATTGCGCTGCGCCAATGGGGCGAAAAATGGGGCGCCGGCGTGCCGTCGACCCCGGTGCTGGTCGACGCGCGCGACGAACAGCCGATCGGGCCGGTGACGCTGACCGCGCACGATGGCCGCGTGATCAACTACAAGGAATTGCTGTGGAAGCATCGCGCCGAACTCCAGCCGCTCGGCCAGGCGCGCGTGCGCGCCGAAGGCGGGCTGGCGCCGGTGGCTGCCGAATGACCGGCTGCGCAGGTTTGCGGCTCGACGCACGCGGCCGCTGACCATCGCCACCCTACGGACCCCCATGCCGCTGTTTCGCCTGTCTTCGCCCGGCCCGTTTTTCGACAACAAGGTCCGCGCCTTCTGGAACCTCCAGTTATTGGGCTGGGCCGCGTGGCTCGGTTTGCGCGGGGTGTCGGGGCTTGCCAATGGCCAGCCCTTCACCTTTCTGATCCCCCAGACGATTTCGGCGATCACCGGCTTCTCGCTCTCGCTGATCCTGTCGGTCTGTTATCGCGCGCTGATCAGCCGGCGGCCGCTGCTCATGTGGGGGGTCAGTTTTGGCCTGTCGGGTCTGGCCACCGCGTTATGGGCGTTCATCGACGCATGGGTCGCGCAAATCCAGAATCCGAACAGCGAAGCAGGGTTCACCAGCCTGCTCCTCGGCGCGGTCTATATCGACGCGACGTCGCTCGCCGCCTGGTCGGCGCTCTATTTCGCAATCAACTATTTCCTCCAGCTCGAAGAACAGAATGACCGCGTCATCCGGCTCGAGGCGCAAGCGGCGTCGGCGCAGCTCGCGATGCTGCGCTACCAGCTCAACCCGCATTTCCTGTTCAACACGCTGAACAGCATTTCGACGCTGGTGCTGCTCAAACAGACCGAGCCCGCCAATGCGATGCTGTCGCGCCTGTCGGCGTTCCTCCGCTACACGCTCGCCAACGAACCTACGGCGCAGGTGACGCTGGCGCAGGAGATCGAAACGCTGAAACTCTATCTCGACATCGAAAAGATGCGCTTCGAAGAACGGCTGCGCCCCCATTTTGCAATCGATCCGCTGGTGGCGCGCGCCCGATTGCCATCGCTTTTGCTGCAACCTTTGGTCGAAAACGCGATCAAATATGCGGTCACACCGCAGGAAGATGGCGCCGATATCACCCTTTCGGCACAGTTGGCCGGTCAAAATGTTCGGATTACCGTGTCCGACACCGGGGCGGGATTGTCAGCCGACCGCACGGACCCCACCACAGGCCTTGCAACGGAATCGACCGGCGTGGGTTTAGCCAATATCAGGGACCGTCTGGCGCAGGCTTTTGGCGACCAGCACCGGTTCGATGCCCAACGCGGCGCTGATGGCGGATTCACGGTGATTATCGAGTTTCCGTTTCAGCCCGATGGGCAAATGACGATTGGAACCGAACGGACATGACGATCAGAACCATCCTGGTGGATGATGAGAAACTGGCCACCCAAGGCCTGCAATTGCGGCTCGAGCCGCATGCCGATGTCGAAATCGTCGACACCGCGCAAAATGGCCGCGAGGCGATCCGGAAGATCAAGACCCACAAGCCCGATCTGGTGTTTCTCGATATCCAGATGCCGGGCTTCGACGGCTTTTCGGTGATCCAGGGGCTGATGGAGGTCGAACCGCCGCTGGTCGTCTTCGTCACCGCCTATTCGGACCATGCGATCCGCGCCTTCGAGGCGCAGGCGGTCGATTATCTGGTCAAGCCGGTCGAGCCCGAACGGCTCGCCGATGCGCTCGACCGCGTGCGCCAGCGCCTGACCGAAAAGCGCGGCGTGGCCGAGGTCGAACGCCTGAAAACCGTGCTGGCCGAAGTCGCCCCCAATGCGGCCGACGACTATGACAGCGAAAACGCTCCCGACGCGCACGCCGCTGACCGTTACGAGAAGATGATCAATATCAAGGATCGCGGCCAGATTTTCCGCGTCGATGTCGACAGCATCGAACGTATCGACGCTGCGGGCGATTATATGTGCATCTACACCGCCGACAACAGCCTGATCCTGCGCGAGACGATGAAGGATCTGGAAAAGCGGCTCGACCCGCGCAATTTCCAGCGCGTCCATCGCTCGACGATCGTCAACCTGTCACAGGTCAAGCAGGTCAAGCCGCACACCAACGGTGAATGTTTCCTCGTGCTCGGATCGGGCGCGCAGGTGAAGGTTAGCCGCAGCTATCGCGACGTGGTGGCGCGTTTCGTGCATTAAGGCCGGCAACAAACTTCGTCATTGCGAGCGTAGCGAAGCAATCCAGAGCGGTTTACGCACACTCTGGATTTTCGCGTCGCTTCGCTCCTCGCAATGACGAGGTCTGTTAAAGCTGATGCCCCGTCCGGTCGCGCTTCGTGGCGAGATATTGCTCGTTAAACTTGTTGGTCGGCAGCGCGAGCGGTAGTCGTTCGACGACTTCGACGCCTTCCTTTTCCAGCCGCGCGACCTTCTCTGGATTGTTCGTCATCAGTCGGATGCGCGGAATGTTCAGCAGGTCGAGCATCCGCCCGGCGATCGCAAAATCGCGGGCCTCGACAGGAAAGCCGAGCCTGAGGTTCGCGTCGACGGTATCATAACCTTGATCCTGCAGCGCATAGGCGCGCAGCTTGTTGACGAGGCCGATCCCGCGGCCTTCCTGCCGCAGATAAAGCAATACCCCCCACGGCGCGTGTGCCATCGCGTGCAGCGCGGCATGCAGTTGCGGTCCGCAATCGCATTTCAGGCTGCCGAGCACGTCGCCGGTCAGGCATTCGCTGTGCAGCCGCACAACCGGCGGATTGCCGTCGCGTTGGCCGATGACCAACGCGACATGGTCGGAGGCTTCTTCGGGCGAGCGGAAAGCGATGATTTCGGCGGTCTCGCTCGCCGCGACCGGCAGGCGCGCGCGCGCGGCAATGGCAAGCCGTGTCGGGTCAAGCAGAACGGCGACGTCTTCCGCGGCGCATTCGGTTTCAGCCGCACCGCTGGCCTCACGCACGAAAAACGCCGGGAGCAGGCCAGCGTGGCGCGCCATCGTCATCGCCGCGGCAGCGGCGGTCTCGCCCCCGGTCGCCACGGTGCGGAACGGACCTTTGAGCGGGTGGGCAAGGTCGAGCGCAGGGTCGGCGATCGCCAGCGCTGCCGCGACGCTGTCGGCGGCGTTGGCCAACCGCACCGGCCCGGGCGCCGCGGCGGCGCGCTGGTTGGTGAGCTTCAGCGTCACGGCGCGCTCGCCCGACAGCAGAATATCGGTCGCGCCGAATTCGGCTAGTGCCGCATCGCGCGCGCTTTCGACCGCGAGCAGGTCGAGCGCGCCATCGCTGCCGATGACGCGCAGCGGCCAGCCGCGCCGCAGCGCGTCGATTGCGCGCGCCGCCTGACGGGCGCCGCGGTCGAGCGCGCTATCGGTCAAAAGGCAAATTCCGTCACCAGCGGGATATGGTCCGACGGGCGTTCCCAGCTGCGCGCCGGCTGGACGACGCGGTGCGACACAGCTTTCGGCAGGAGGTCGGGGGTCACCCACATATGGTCGAGGCGGCGGCCGCGGTTCGACGCCTCCCAATCCTTGGCGCGGTAACTCCACCAGGTGAAGAGCGGCGTCGGCGCCGCGATGAAATGGCGGCCGAGATCGACCCAGTCCGCCGCCGCCTGCAACCGCGCGAGAGTTTCGACCTCGACCGGCGTGTGGCTGACGACATCGAGCAGCGCCTTGTGGTTCCACACGTCGCTGGCGAGCGGGGCGACGTTGAAGTCGCCGGTCAGGACGGTGGGTGTACCGTTCAGCGCCTCCGACCATTCGGCCATGCGGCCAAAGAAATCGAGCTTCTGCCCGAATTTGGGGTTGAGCTCGCGATCAGGAATGTCGCCGCCCGCGGGGATATAGACATTGTCGAGCCGCACGCCCGACGGCAAGGTCACCCCGACGTGGCGCGCCTCGCCGTTCGCCTGCCAGTCATATTTGCGCACCTCGGTCAGCGGCACCTTGCTGACGATCGCGACGCCATGGTGCATGCGCTGGCCGTGGGTGACGATATGCGTGTAGCCCAGCGACTGGAACATATCCTTCGGGAAGGTGACGCATTCGACCTTGGTTTCCTGCAGGCACAGGATGTCGGGCGCTTCTTCGCGCAGGAATTTTTCGACGATGCCGATGCGGGCGCGGACGCTGTTGATATTCCACGAAGCGATGCTGGTGCGAGTCATGCGGTGGCTCTATCGGCGCCGCGCCTGCGGCGCAACGAGGATGCTTAAGAGCGCCGGCGCAGGAATCATAAACCCCCGTTCCAGGGGCGGTGGAACGGGGGTTCAAGGTCAGCGTTCGTCACGCTCTTGAATGAAGACACCGGGCAATCCGGGTGGGGCAACAGGGGGAAACCCAAATCCGGGGCCGTGTTGGCGTCTTCGAGAGTTGAAATAGCCCCGCTTCCCTGTCGCCAAGCTGAACGAAAAACGGCGGCGCAGCGCCGTTTTTGCAGTTCGTCGATGCTGGGCGACGGTTCGGCGGAAAAAGGCCGGGGATTTCTGATGAAAAAATACCCGGCCTGAATTTTCCGTTCAGCTTTGGTCAGCGACCACGCTTGTTCGGGCGCGGATCGGTCCAGCGGAACGCCGAATCGGCGACCGCGACGTTGAATTTCTGGTTGCTGAGGTCGATCCGCGTCCGGTTGTTCTGCGAATCGAGCGCAACCCAGCCGCGCAGGCGCAGCCCCGCGGGCGCGCCGCCGTCGCGCACGAACACCATCGTGATCGTGCCATATTCGGGACGCTTGGGATCCTTGACCTCGACGCTCAGCACATCGTTGCTCCCGGTCGGCAAGACCCTGGCATATTTGGTGAGGTCGCGATCGGGATCGAGCAGCGCGCCGAGCGGCGAATTTTTCACCGGCCAGCGCTGCACCTGCCGCACCTCATAATCGATCATCGTCAGCGAACTACCGTCTCCGACGATCAACAGCGGGACGTCCTTCTGATACTGAAACCGGATCTTGCCGGGGCGCTTCAGGGTCAGCTTGCCCGACAGGCGCTGGCCGTTGCGGTCGGTCTGGACAAAATCGGCAGTCATCGACCCGGTCGATTTCAGGTGCGACTGCACCGCCGCCAGCGTGGTCGACGACTGGGCGATGGCAGGGACGCCGATCGCGAGGCTTGCTGCTGCGGCGGGTACAAGCGTCCAGACGGCAAGGCGGGTCAGGGGATTCTTCAGGGTCATCGGGTTCTCATTCTGCGTTATAGTGGTTCGGCTCATCGCAGGCGGGCATTGAACCCGCCGTGAACCTGCTCGTCAGACGCCGTTCAAGCCGCGAGGTCTGCGATGGTTCCCTACCGCTGCTGGCCATATTGATCGGTCAGCACGTCGCGGCGACCGACATGGTTCGGCGGGCTGACCAGCCCTTCCTCCTCCATCCGCTCGATCAGGCGCGCGGCGCTGTTGTAGCCGATGCGCAGCTGGCGCTGCAGCCAGCTTGTCGACGCTTTCTGGCTTTCGACGACGATCTGGCAAGCCTTGGCATACATGCGGTCCTCGGCGCTGTCGCCGCCCGCAGGCGCGCCCTCCATCGCAAAGCCGCCGTCCTCGGGATCCTCGGTGACGCTCTCGATATAGTCGGGGCGGCCCTGCCCGCGCCAATGGTCGGCGACCGCGCGGACTTCGTCGTCAGACACGAAGGGACCGTGAATGCGCGTGATCTGCTTGCCGCCGGGGACATAGAGCATGTCGCCCTTGCCAAGCAGCTGTTCGGCGCCCGCCTCACCCAAAATGGTGCGGCTGTCGATCTTGCTGGTGACGTTGAAACTGATGCGCGTCGGCAGGTTCGCCTTGATGACGCCGGTGATGACGTCGACCGACGGGCGCTGCGTCGCAAGGATCAGGTGGATGCCCGCGGCACGGGCCTTCTGGGCGAGCCGCTGGATCAGGAACTCGACTTCCTTGCCCGCGGTCATCATCAAATCGGCGAGCTCGTCGACGACGATGACGATCTGCGGCAACGGTGCGTAATCGAGCGCCTCTTCCTCATAGATCGGCTGGCCCGTGTCGGGATCGTAACCAGTCTGGACGCGGCGGCCGAGTGACTTGCCCTTGGCGAGCGCGCCGCGCACCTTGTCGTTGTAGCTCGCGAGGTTGCGCACCGACAGCGACGACATCATCCGGTAGCGGTCTTCCATCTGCTCGACCGCCCATTTCAAGGCGCGGATCGCCTTCTTGGGTTCGGTGACGACGGGGGCGAGCAAATGCGGGATGTCGTCATAGACGCTGAGTTCCAGCATCTTGGGATCGATCATGATCATCTTCACCTGGTCGGGGCCAAGGCGATAGAGGAGCGACAATATCATCGCGTTGAGTCCGACCGACTTACCCGAGCCGGTGGTACCCGCGATCAGCAAGTGCGGCATCGGCGCCAGGTCGGCGATCATCGGGTCGCCGCTGATGTTCTTGCCGAGGATGATCGGCAGCGCGCCGGTCTGATCCTGAAACAAGGCACTGCCGATAATTTCGTGGAGCACCACCGCTTCGCGGTGCGCGTTGGGCAGCTCGATGCCGATCACCGTGCGGCCGGGGATCGGCGCGATGCGCGCCGACAGCGCCGACATGTTGCGCGCGATATCGTCGGCGAGGTTTGACACGCGGCTGGCCTTGGTCCCGGGGGCGGGCTCGAGTTCGTACATGGT
>JAEMRT010000043.1:0-9915 GCA_016463225.1 Sphingopyxis sp.
GCATGGCACCGCCGCCCGCGGGCGGCTTGGGTGGTCCTTCCGCAGCCTGCCGATACGGCATGGTAAAGCGCATGCCCGGCTCTGGCTGCGCGACGATGGTGGCTTCGGGCCAGAAGGCCTTGTCGAAGCGCGCCATGTCATGCAGTTCCAGACCCAGCGTATAATTGTCGACTGCATCGTTCACACCGACCCAATCCTCGATGGTGGGCTTGTAACTCGACGCCGCCTTGCTTGCTGCTGGTGCTTGGGCACAAGCGACGCCCGCTATCATCAAGAGGCAGGCGCCCCCAATTCCCGCCAAATATTTCATCGTGCCGTTACCTCATCCTCATTACAGCAACTGACCGTCATTTCGGATCATTTGCCTGTAGCCTTTTCAGAACCTCGGCCGGATCTTCGATGACCGTTTCGTTGGTGACGGGATCGAACTCCAGGGGATCGGCATCGGAATTACCGCACACCCACTCCACCGGCAGACCGAAATCGCCGGTATTGCGTTTGAAAATCTGGTCGTTGGCCACATAGGGCTTGGTCCAGACCGTATCGTCATAGACGGTCAGCTTGATTTCGAGTGTGTCCGGGTCAAGCAGCCTTATGCGTTCGACCATGCGCATGTTCGGGCCATGCGGGCCGAAGATAGATTCAGGCGGAAGAACGAAGCCACCAGTGCCCTTGCCTGGAAAATTGGCATATTGGAACATGATGTCGTTATTGAAGGCAATGCTTTCGACGACGAGCGTGTCCCCTTCGAAATGCGCGATCGAATCACCCAGATAGCTGGGGTTGGGCCGATCCTGATGCTTGCCTTCGACCCGGATGAAACGGGTCATGCTGCTGTTTTCGATGTAGATCGCGATCAGGCCCGGCTCATAGAAGAATTTGAGCGGCGAACCGAGGCGCTGGATCAGCGGCATGCCGGCAGTTTTGCACCCAGGCCCGGCGAAAGGAATATCCTCGATCCCCTTGTAGGAATCGGCATAGGCTTTCGCCTTGGGCGTCAATGGCGTCGACACATTCGCGTCCAGAAACGAAGTGACGCTTTGCCAGTTGCCGGAGAAGAAATCCGGCAATTTCGTTATGTCGGACCATTTCGTGCCCAACGCCTTGGAATTTGCCGGCGCGGTCAACGTTGCGGGCCCCTTTTTCCCTACAGGCCCCAAGCCAGGAGGAGGTCCGCCGGGCGGAAATCCACCGGGAGGAGGCCCGCCGGGAGGAAATGCGCCGGCCGGCGGCGTGCCCTGCGGCTGCGCGGAAGCGTCCATTACGGTAAATGCAGCCTGAGCAAAGGCAACAGAGCATAGCGCGGCAATGCGCAACGATTTGAAGTTCATCATTGGCAAGGCCTTTTCAGTAGTTCGGAACAGGCGCGCCATCGCGCAGCTCTTTGCCGTTCGACAGCTTGATCACGCTGATTAGCCCGACATTCTTTCCGGCGCGGCTGGGACTTGCCGTGACGGTGACCTTGTCACCCGTCTTCATATCGTTGGAGTTCCAGCCGCTGCGGGCCAACATGCCGGCACTACCGGCCTCAAATCCCCATATTTCCTGGGTTCCGTCGGGCTTGACGCGGCGGATATAGAGCCACGAGTGCGGATTGGACCAGACCCACTTTTCTACCGTTCCGGAAATGCTGACCTTTTTCGTCATGTCGAAGGGGGCCGCCGAATGGTGCGCCGTTGCCGGAATCGCGACGGCCGCGAGCAGGAATGCAGACAATATCCGTGAAATACGGGTCGAGCCACGCGCGTTCATTGTGTTTTCGCCTTTCAAACGTCTGTCACAGGTCGTGCTTATGCCATGGCCATTATAGCACGGCTTTTCTACGATCCTCTGTGCTTCGAATTGCTGCCGAAAGTTAGGTGCTACAATTGCTGTCGAGGCGGAGGAGTGGCGGGTAATGACCTCCCGCGCCTATTTCGGCGTGAAAAGTTGTACCGCAGGATCGCGCGTTTACTGCGGGAGTGTCCCGGTTGGCTTGAGGCGCGAACATCTGGCTGAAATCAGTTGCGAAAAATCGCGGATAAATTTGAACTAGACAGTCATTTTTATACGATTTAGTCAAAGAAAAAAGCAAGTCGTGGCGTCGGAAGAGGAATGTCGAGGATATTCGTCGGATGGCGCCCGCCATGTGCTGCGCGCCTGTCATGATGATAGTTTGGAAGGATCCTGTTCGATGAAACTTGCCCGGTTTACCGTTGATGGCCGCACCCGCCTTGGCAAGGTGGTTGGCGATCAGGTCATAGATATCAGCGCGGCCGTTCCTGACGTCGGCGGTTCGATGCGCCTGCTGCTTGACCAATTGGATGCGGTGCGCGGGGCGATCGAAGCGGTCGACGCACCATCCTTCGCACTTGCGCAGGTCACGCTGGAGGCCCCTATCGCCGACCCGCAGAAATATCTCGCTATCGGCATGAATTATCAGGACCATGCCGACGAAGCCGCAGCCGCGGGCAAGCCGGTGCCCACCTCTCAGCTTTGGTTCAACAAGCAGGTCAGTTGCATCAACGGCCCGTTTTCCGACATAGAGGTGCCGAGTTCGGCCCCAGACATGGTCGATTATGAGGCGGAAATGGGCGTGGTGATCGGCAAGCGTTGCCGCCATGTGTCGCGCGAGGATGCGCGGTCGGTGATCGCGGGCTATTGCGTGGTCAACGACGTGACGGCGCGCGACTGGCAGTTCCGGTCGCCCACCTTCACGCTGGGCAAGTCGTTCGACACGCATGGCCCGATCGGCCCATGGATCACCACCGATGATGAGATTGCCGATCCGCACGCGCTGACGATGACGCTCGAACTCAATGGCGAGGTCCGTCAGCAGTCATCTACCGGCAAGATGATCTACGATATCTACGAACAGATCGCCTATCTGACCGAGGTCATGACCCTGGAGCCGGGCGATCTGATCGCCACCGGCACCCCGGCGGGCGTCGGCATTGCGGGCAACCGGTTCATGAAGGAAGGGGACGTCGTGCGCGTCTCCATCGACGGCTTGGGCGCCATCGAAAACCGCTTCGTCAACGAAGCCTGATTGAGGGAGGATGGTCGTGCCCGGTGACGGGCGCGACCTCATATTCAAACCGATCATTCAGTTCGCGTAGAGAAAAACGTCCCTCGGTGACCTGCGAACATCGCCCTTTGCAGAGTTTCGATCGGCAGATGCGCCGACGCGCCCCCTCGCTGCCCATCTGTAACATCGCCCTGTACCGTTCTTTACAGGCGTTGCGGTCAGGGATCGGGCATGAATGAGAGCGGCAGGGTGGTGGGTTCTCCCTCCCCTGCCGCTACGCCAGCCAAGTCTTGAGGATTTACCGACATGTCCGTCGAACAGTTCGCCCAAAATCTGTATGGCACGCCGATCAGCACAGGATTGCGCGAGGCCGCGTGGATCGTCCCTGCGGTCCAGAGCATCCACATCATTGCCATCGCTGCCGTGCTTGGCGCGGCCATCGTGATGGACCTGCGTCTGGCTGGGGTGCTCGCCACAGACGAAACGCCGCGCGGCGTGGTCAAGCGCCACCTGCCCTGGATGTGGGGCGGGCTGGCGCTGCTGCTGGCGTCAGGCACCCTGCTTGGCTGGGCCGAACCCTATCGTGTGCTGATGAACCCGATATTCTGGGCCAAGATGGCGCTGGTCCTGACCGGCTTCACCCTGACGCTGCTGTTCCGCTACCCCATCCTGCATCCCGATTACCGGATCGAACATGCGCGCGCGGCCCGGCTGATCAAGCCGATGGCCTGGGCGTCGCTGGCGATCTGGGTGATGGTCGTCTTCTGCGGGCGCTGGATCGCCTACTACCAATAATCATATCTGTCTGGAGAATTGCCATGGTACCCAGCCTCGAGACCCAGGGCGGGCCGATGCAGACGCTGTATGATTCGGCGATCGCCACGGCGATCCGCGAAAGCGGGACATTGTTTCCCTGGATCGAAAGCGCCCATGTGCTCATGATCGCCATTGTCGTGGGGACGATCGCGATCGTCGATCTGCGGCTGATGGGCTTTTCCTCCCACCGCCGCGGCGCGCGCCAGCTGATCGTCGACATGCTGCCCTTCACCTGGGTCGCCTTTGTGTTCGCGATCGGCACCGGCACATTGCTCTTCCTGTCCAACGCGACGGGCTATTATGAAAGCATGCCGTTCCGCTTCAAGCTGCTCGCCATCCTGATCGCGGGCATCAACATGGGCATCTTCCACCTGACCGCCTATCGCAAGATCGGCGAATGGGACGATCGCCTGCCCACCCCGCGCGCGGCAAAGATCGCCGGGATCACCTCGCTCACCCTCTGGATCCTCATCGTCTTCCTGGGACGATGGATCGGATACTCCTACCCCCTCGCCTGAACTGGCCACCACACCCGCAATAGCCACGACGGGCGTCGGCACATAGGCCGGCGCCCGTCGCGCGTAAGGGGGCATCGACGATCGCGCGAGAGGAACTGCGAGCAAGCAGGGTGCAGCCGCAGCCGCTCGGCCACATCGAATGACACTGTTCTGGTGCCGCCATGGCAAATGTGAGCGCGCCGTTTCAAAGCAATCGGCGCTGTTACACAACGCCCGCTCTAACCGTAACGTACGAGCGTTCGCGCAGGAATAGGGGCAGTCGATCGGGCATCACATGATGTCCGACGCCGCACCAGGCAACAGCGACGGTAATCTCTCCTTGCCGGATATGAGGTCAGCTCTTGAACATGTCTCTTCGTTGCAGCGCCACGGTCATCACGACCTGTCTGCTGTCTTTGACTATAGCGCCGGCCTACGCGCAGGAAGGGCCGATAGCCTTATCGTCCAGTGAGCCGGTCGACACATCGACCGACGCGCAGGGTCGCGCCGATATCGTTGTTTTTGGGCGAGGCGAACTAAAAATCGGCACTGCGCAGGCAGCCAGTGAAGGCACCATTAGCGGTTCGGACCTGCTCGTGCGTCCACTGCTGCGGACTGCCGAACTGCTTGAAGCCGTACCCGGCATGGTCGCAGCCCAACATTCTGGCAGCGGCAAAGCGAATCAATATTTCCTGCGCGGTTTCAACCTCGACCACGGATCGGATTTCAGTACCTATATCGATGGCGTGCAAATGAACTTCCGGTCCCACGGCCATGGCCAAGGCTATCTGGACCTGAACGGCCTGATCCCCGAAATCATCGCACGCGAGGATTTTCGCAAAGGCCCGTATCGCGCCGATGGCGGCGATTTCGCTATGGCTGGCGCGGCTTATATGTCCACGATAGAGCGCTATGACAGGCCATGGGCGTCGGTGGAGGCTGGCTCCTATGGTCATCGCCGGATCGCGGCGGGTGGCACCATCAACGATGTCAGCGGCGGTGATCTGACCGTTGTCGGCCAGTTCCGTATCTATGATGGGCCTTGGGAGCGACCCGAAAGCCTGCGTCATTATGCCGGCTTCGTAAAATATGACAAGCAGACCGGCTTTGGTGAGCTGGAACTGACGATGCACGGTTATCGCGGCACCTGGAAACCCACCGAGCAGATTCCTGAACGCATTATCGGGTCTTTGGCCTGTGCAAACGCATTTTGCTCGCCGGATCCTACAGCTACCGGCGAAACGACGCGCCTCATCGCTAACGCCAAACTTTCGGGCGATGGCTGGCGGGTCAACGCCTATGCGCAATATTATGACTGGAACATGTTCTCGAACCCGGAATATTTCGATGCGCAGGGCGTCAGCGCGCAAATTCATCAGATCGATCGGCGATCAGTCTATGGCTTTACAGGCGAAAAGGACTGGAAACTGTCCGACAGTTTTGAATTGAAACTGGGGACAGAAAACCGATACGATGCTGTCGGCCGGGTCGGGGTGCAGCATACGATCGCGCGCCAGTTCGTTAATTCGTTGGGCATGTACGTCCTCGATGAAGTATCGACCGCTCTTTATGCCTCTGCTACTTGGCGTCCCGTCGATCGACTTCGCCTGATCGGCGGACTGCGTGGCGACTATTATCATTATTCCGTCCGCGCGCTCGACGCTGAAGCCGTCGCGCTGGGGCAGGGGGCAGGCTCTGACGCCCTCCTGTCGCCAAAGGCGCAGGTCGCTTATCAGGTCGGGCAGCATGTCGAACTCTATGCAGGGTGGGGCAAGGGCTTCCACTCCAATGACGTGCGCGGGGCCGTCACGACCACGCCGGTGCCGGTCCTCGTTTCGGGTACGGGCAAGGAATTGGGTGCGCGCATCCAGTATGGCACCTTCAACTTTACTGCGACCTATTGGTGGCTGGACCTGGGTAGCGAGCTTCGGTTCGTCGGCGATTCCAACGCTGTGGAGCCGACCAGCGCGAGCAAGCGCCGTGGCTATGAACTGGTTGCTTTCTGGCGGCCCGTACCATGGCTCGCGATCGACGCGAACTATACGGCCAGCCGCGCGCGCTATGCGACAGGTGCTTATATTCCCAATGCATTTGAAAATGCGGCGTCCGCCGGCATATCGTTTGTCAAGGGACCATGGGAAGCCAGCATACGCCTGCGCCACCTCGGGCCGTATCCGCTGATCGAGGATAATTCCCAGCGGGATAAGGGAAGCAACATCGTCAATGCCCGCGGTGCGCGCAAGTTCGGTTCTTTCGATGTCTATGCCGAAATCCTCAATGTCCTTGGCAGCAAGGACAAGGACATCGCCTATCTGTACCAGTCCTACATACCCAGTTTCGATCCTGCGCCCGTAGAGGGGCGTCTCAGCCGCGTTGTCGAACCACGCACATTGCGCGCCGGCGTGAAGGTCCACTTTTAGACAAGCTGATCTTTTTCGAGAATTTGGTTGAACGATCCGGTCAGTTTCGGCGAAAGGAGTCCAAGGCGCAGAGACCATGCGGATCATGCAGATTGGATAAGGAATGGCCGTTCGACCTCGACTGACGGAAAGCGCAAAGCCATCACAGTCGCTCCTGGGGAAACTCGACATAGCGCGCACCGCGGGCGAGAAACCGGACCGGCGCGTCAACCGCACCCGGCTGGCCTTGCTGGAAGCTGCGCAACGCCTCTTCGCCCTGCGATCAGTCGAGGGCGTCAGCATCGACGACATCGCCAAGGAGGCGGAAGTCGCAAAGGGAAGCCTCTATAATCATTTCGAAAGCAAGGAGGCCTTGGCTGACGAGCTTTTTCGAATGATGCGAAGCCATGTGGCTGACCTGCTGGATGCCGCTATCGACACTATAACGTTGCCCCCCGAGCGGCTGGTGCGCGGTTCGTTCGTCATATTGCGTTTTGCTCTAGATCATCCGGAGAGTGCAGCGGCATTGTTGAAGCTGTCTCCGGAATTACTCGATGACGCCGCACCGCTAAACGTCAAGGCCCGCGAGGTTATCATCGATGGTCTGGGATCTGGGCATTTTAAAGGTATTCCCGCCGATTCAGCGACTTTGCTGGTGGTCGGTGCGACACTTGTGATGGTGCAGGATTCGATCGATCGCCAAAAGTCGGTCAAGCGACTGATTGCTAAAATGATACCTTTGATGGCCGGCGTGCTGCGGGCCTTGGGTGTGGATGGCACCGGGGCGGCGGCGGCGGCAAAGGCGGCAGCAAGGGCAACGCTGGAGTAGATGATCGGCAAGCAGCGAATATATGAGGGCAGAAAGTAGGTGCTATTGGAAGCGCCTATCTCCCCAAAATTCATCGATCGACCTATGTTCCGCGGCTAGTTTTTCGTGCCGAGTAGCGATCAGATAAGAAGCCTTCGATGCCCCAACGCTGCTTGTAAGCGATAAGATCATAGGGCGGGCGGATAACTGCGATGTCTGCGGGACGGGATGACGGGTTCGCCACCTTGAACGCGGATCAAACCACATAATCTGTCGACATTATCGGCGTGGTCGGCGAGAATCTGCATTTGCCCTTGCGACCACCCGGTACGGACTTTCGCAATCGCCCGATGGATTTGCGGGTTCGGCTTTTGGCGGCAATTGAAGGCGCGGCTAGTTGCCATGCAGCGGCGGCAGGATTTGGCGTCGTACTATCCAAGGCGATTCGGTGGCATATAACCAAACCTTCGCCTCAGATTGAAATTACGGCCAATGTTCACATCGCTCCCGCGACAGACTAGCTCAATCTCCAGAAGCGAAACAGCCTATCATTCCTCGTTGGCGTAATAGGCCTTGTAAGATCCATAAAAGGCCAGCGGATCACTGTCCGCATAAAGCGACTGTTTCTTGAGGTCGACGGCGTTGAGGACGACGCCTGACAAAGGCGCCTCGGCGGCCTTGAGGGCCTCCACAGCCGCTTTTGCGGCAAAGCGCGACGTCCGGCGCCATCTGGTGATGAATACCACATGATCGGCCTCCCGGCTGATCACCGTTGCATCGCTGACGGCCAGGACCGGCGGGGTGTCGATCACGACGACGTCATATTGCTGGCGGGCTTTTTCAAGCAGGTCCGAAAACTGGCCCCTTGAGAAAATGTCGATGCCCTTGGCAATGACCGTGACCAGCAGCAGGTCGAGCGGCGTGCCGGTGGATACAATGGCCGACGCCAGTTCCGTCTTGCCGGTGGCCACCTCGGCTATGCCATGTTCGGGCGTGGCGATCCCCAGCGATGCGGCGACCTGGGGCCGGCGCACATCGGCGTCGATCAGCAGGACGCGGCTGCCCGCCTTGGCTATGGAAAGGGCCAGCGACGTCGCAATGGTGGTCTTGCCCTCATGTGGCAGGGCGGAAGTGATGACGATCACCTGCCCGCTTGGCAGGGCCTGCTTGGCATGTCCGCCGCGCAGCGTCATGTTGAGCGCGCGGATCGCTTCGGAAAAGCTCGACTGCGGCTTTTCATAAACCAAGCGCGCAAGATGCTCGTCATAGTTTCGCGGGCTGACGCCAGGAATGGACGCGATGCGGTTGAGCCCCAGATGGCGTTTGACATCCTCGCCGGAGCTGATCTTCACATCAAGCAGTTCCGCGATGATGATGGCCAGCAACCCGAAGGTAAGAGCGGCCGCCAGCGTCAGCAGGATCAGCAGAGGGCGGTTAGGCGAGCTGGGCGAGTTGGGCGGTGAAGCGACCGAGACGATGCTGGCATCGGGCGTGGCGAGTTCGTCCGTCGCGACCGTTTCCTTGCGACGCTTGGCAAGGTCCTCATAGACTTCACGCGAAGCATCAGCATCCGTGTCATACTTCCTGGCGGTAACCGATGCGTCGGAATTGCGTATCGCAGCGGAACGCTGCTGGGCAATAGCGGAACCCAAGCTGGCGACTTCCTGCTGCGCAGCGTTTACTTCGGCAGCCAGGCCAGAAACGATCCGGCGCGTTTCGGCCGCGATTTCCCCATCGATTTCGGCCAACTGATTGCGGGTGCGCGCGACTTCGGGATGGTCGTTGCCATAACGGGTCGTCGCCTGTGAAGCATCGACCGCAATTTTCGCGCGCTGCGACCGCAGGTCGCGGATCACTTGCGATGCAAGTACGTCGGGCAGCGATGACGGATTATTCTGGGAACGGCTGGCGGCGCTGTAGCGCGCCTGCTTGGCTGCCAGATTGGCAGAAGCTTCGGAATGTTGACGCCGCAGGTCTGCGATGGTCTGTTCGTCATAGGACGAAGGATTTGAGCCACTGGTGATGCCGGTGCGCGCCCGGATGGAGGACGCGCTGGACGCATTGCTTTGCACATCGGTACTGAGTGCGCGCATCCGCTCTGAATAGAAATTCTGCGCTTTCTGGGCGACTGCGCGCTTATATTCGGCCTGCTGTTCCAGATATTCGCGCGCCATTGCGTTGGCTATGTCGGCTGCGGTCTGGGGCGAGCGAGAAGAAACATTGATGTTGATGACATAGGTCAGGCCTTGCCGCCCGATGGACATATGATTGAGCAGCGCGTTCGTGACGGCATCCAGCCCCGGCCGGACAGGGGCCGGGGACTTGCCGAACAGGCCACCCAGCCATTCGCCAAAACCCGGTTCGCGCAACCGGGGGTTGAATTCAGGA
>JAEMRT010000043.1:9925-39214 GCA_016463225.1 Sphingopyxis sp.
ATTCAGGATCACGGTCCAGATGCAGCCGCTCGGCGACGCGGCGGGCAAGGTCGGGCGAACGCAGCACCTGCACTTCGGTATCGACAGCCGCCGAATCGGCCGGCAGGCCCGACACGATCGACTGTCCCTCCGCAACATTCGTCGATCGACGCTCGATCAGCACACTGGTGGAGCTGACATATTTGCTGGGGATGATCAGCGCGATGCCCAAGCCGATGGCCAGCACGACAGCCGCCACGATGAGAAAGGGAAACCGCCGACGCAGTATGATCAGCCACAAAGTCCGCAGATCAATTGGGCTGTCTTCCGTAGGCGTTACGTACTGGCCTTCAGCCGTTGTCATCGTTGCTTCCTTTGTGCCGACTTTGCGCCGACTTGATATTTGCCCATCGTCACCATGGTGAAAGATTTACTTTTCGACAGGTGGAGATGCCCTTGGAATCAGGGTTCTTGCATCGCGGCAGAAGTGAGTCAACAACGGTAACCTTACTCCTGCCGGTCACCAGCCGACTGCCCGCAGATCGCGACCAAGTCGCTGTTCCCAAAGTGCGACTTCGTTGTCAGTCAGGCGCATCAGCTTGGTGCCAACGTCAGACGGCGCACGGGACGGTGCCTGCCCCTCGGCTTTGCGCACGAAAACGAAATTGCCTCGCTTGATGCGGCGCAGTTGCTCGTCGATCCGGCCCCATAATGTGGCTGTATCGGGCATCCGCGTCTGATTTTCGCGCGGCAAGGTCTGCGGCAGTCCCAGTTCGGGAATGTCCAGGAATTGCGCGATCCGCGCCCGCTGGAACATGAAATCGGCCACCATATCCTCGAACAATATGATCAGCATATTGTCCTGACCAAACAGGCGTTCGAACGGTTCAATCTGGGCCGCGAACAGGCTGTTGGTCAGATAGCGGAAATTCCACAGCACATCATCATATTGGCGCACATAGGGCCGCGAAATAAGCTGGCGCGCAGCGGCAGCGGCATCGACATTGTCGCGCTCGGCCTGAACTGCGGCCACGGGATCGTCGGGCAAGGACAGAAATACGTCCTGGGCAGTGCGCCGTTCATGCCCACGCTTGAGCATATGGAGAAAGCCCGAATAGGCGCGCTTGCGCGGGCTTCGCAGGGCAAAGATGAATTTGGTGTCTGGCCCCAACATGCGGTATATCCGCTCGGCTATGGCCGGGTCCGCCATATAGGTTGTGGTTCCGTCCACAACGACCCGTGCATCGCCGGGAACGCCCCGGAAACAGCTGCTGAAGCTGGCAAGCCGCTGTTCGTTGACGGCGCGCGAAAAGAAGTTCGGTTCCTTGGGATTGGACAGGTAGCAGTCTGGATGCTGCTCCAGCGCGGCGCATAATGACGTGGTGCCTGATTTCTGGGCACCGGCAACGATCAGGTTGGGAACGGTCACGAGAGAGGCCATTTAACTTTGCGCCTGAGACACGCGCGACCGATTGGAAGCAATGCCCAGCGTGAGGAAGCAATAGGTCACGAAGAACCAGCTAAGGTCCGAATGTGTCAGAATGTTGGAATCCGTGATGCTGTATATGGAATAATAAGCCCATATGCCGACATGGAACAGGTTGGCCGGATCGCGGGTCTGACGGATGTTGCGCAGGCTACGCCCAAGAAAGATGAACCACGCGAAAAGGAAGCAAAGCAGGCCCACGATGCCCAGTTCCAGCCACATGTCGAGATAGCCGTTATGGCCATTTGCCGTCATCGCCATGGTCGCTGACCCTTCCGACCAATGCGCGTGGAAGTCGCGCAGATTGGCGGTCAGCTTGTCCACCCAGAAGGTTTTATATCCAGCACCCATCATTGGACGGTCGATGCCGATGGCATAGGCATAATCCCACAGGCGCGTGCGACCTGACAAGGTGAGGTCGCGCCCCAGCAGGGTCAGCAATCCGATCATCAGCGATGGCAGCACGACCACGGTGCCGAACAGGGCAAAGACCGATAAACCCGCGCGCAATTGCAAGGTGAGGTGCCGCTGCCATCCTTCGGGTATGACGACAAAGCGAGTGAGCCACATCGCACCGAATCCGCCAGCAAAGCCGATGAGCGTCGTGCGCGAGTTCGAGAAAAAGAGCATCACCAAGCTGACCAGCACCACCGCCGCCCATCGACGACGCGTGGCGCCTCGCGTCGCAAAAGCCTGCGTCGCGAAAATCAGCATCGAGAAGGCGAGCACCGGGCCGAAATAATTTTTACCTGGATAAATACCGCGGATCGACCCGGATTCGGCATATTTGCCCACGAAATTCAGCCCGACGCCGGGAATGGCGAGCGAAATGATATTAATGACAAGCACGACAAGGCAGATTTTTGCCATGATCGGCAGCCACTGTTCATGCCGCTGCTGCATGGCGACGAACAACACCGCTTGGCTAAAGAGGACAAGGGCAAAGAAGCGGCGCAACGCAGCATCGGGCTCTACGGACCACAGGATCGAGGCGCCCGCCCACAACAGCAACAGCAATAACGGCCAGGCTGGACGAAGATAGCGTATCACCTCACCAAAGCGCGCAATCATGATGAACAAGGCGGGGCCATAGACCGCGATGCTGAGCAGCTGGATGATCGCCGACCCTTCCTCGCGCTGTTCGATCGCGCCTGCCCAATTGCCCGCGAGCGCGGACAGCAGCGCTGGATAGAGCAGGATATAGACGACTATCCCGATGGCATAGCGCAGTTCCAGATTGCTATGCGCACGCGTGCCGCCGGCCATGGCGGGCCGTCGTGCGGAGTTTGCCGAAAGCATTTGCGTCATCAGCGTCGGTCGCCTTGTTGCAGGACAGCATCGTCTGTCCAAGAAGCGTCCCGGTTTGTCCAGTGCATAAACCATATGGCAGCGATTGAGCTGGAATTTGCCTACCGCTCTTATTGTCACGGCTTGCGAAGGCAGCGCCTTTTCTACTTCGGGACCGTCGAGTCAGTCTCGGCTGCCACTTCTTGCGATATGCGGCACGGTGGGATACATAACCTTGCCTGCCGAATAGGATGGCGTTTTCACATCAGGATATGCGCCCTATGACGTTGCCGCCGGCCAGCATCGATCTACTTTGCACGTTTTTCAATGCCGCCGCGACACTGGAGCCGACGCTGGCATCCCTGTCGTCGCAGACATTGGCCGATGCGCGGTTCATCCTGGTGGACGACGGCAGCACGGACGACAGCGCTGCCATTGCGCAGGTCTTTTGCGACAAGGATAGCCGGTTCGCCCTGTTCACAAATGTTGATCGGGGGCGCGGCAAGGCGCTGAATTTTGCGCTGGCGCAAGGGCGTGCGCCGCTGGTCGCCATTCTCGACGCCGATGATCTGGCGCATCCAACCTGGCTGGAAACGGCCTGTGCCGCGATGGACGATCGGCCGGACGTGGCTGCGATCAGCTTTGAAAGGCTGATGATCGGTCCTGGCGAGACGGCGGACTGGACAGTTATTCAGCCCCAGGCCACGGTGCTGACTGACGTGACGCATCGGTTGGGCCGCAAGAACCAGCTTTCCCATTCGGGGTCATGCATCCGCCGTGACGCGATGCAGGCGGTGGGCAATTATGCCCTCAATCGCCGGAGTCATTTCGATTATGATCTTTGGGTCCGTCTGGGCGCAGCCGGATTTCGCCTCGCCCGATGCGCGCCGGTGCGGATTGCCAAGCGTTATCATTTCGGACAGAAATTCGCCTGGTCGCCAGGCTATTTTCTGTCAACGTTCGAGGTGCAGCGGAGAGCGATCCGTTTCCTGAGCGATCGTCCTGCCACCGACTGGCTGTTTGCATTGCGCGATCTGGCCCGAAATTTCGCCAAATATCCGCTACAGCAATGGGCCGTGCGTCGACGGGGTAACTGAGCATTTTCAGCGACGATTACCAGCCTCTTCTATTCCCGCGGCGCGGGGTGGCAATGCCAGTACCGCGATAACGGTCAATAAGCGTTTTTGTGGATGACCACGCCGAAGGTGGCGAGCAGGATGCTGATATCCCGAAAGATCGACCAATTGCGTAGATATTCAAGATCGTAACGCAAGCGTTCGGTGAGATCGCGATGGGTTTCGGTCGCGCCCCTGAACCCTCGGATCTGGGCCAGTCCGGTGATGCCGGGCTTGGTTGAATGGCGCAGCCAGTAGCGCGTGTCGACTTTCCAGAACAGATCATTGCCGGCTTTTGAACCCAGCGCATGGGGCCTTGGCCCGACCAGCGACATGTCGCCGCGCAGCACGTTAAAAAGCTGGGGCAGTTCGTCGATGGACGTCGCGCGAATTATCCGCCCGACGCGCGTGATCCGTTTATCGTCGCGCGATGCCGATTTGCTGCCGGTGGCATCGGCCAGATCATCCCTCATGCTGCGGAATTTATAGACATAGAACAGCCGGTTGCCCCTGCCCATGCGCAGTTGCTTGAACAGGACCGGCCCCTTGCTGTCCAGTTTGATGCAGATCGCGGTGACGGCCAGCAGGGGCGCCAGGAAAAGGCAAACAGAACAGGTCACCGACAGATCGAAGACGCGCTTCAGTGCACGGCTTCGCAAATCCAGCGGGCCTGTGGAAACACGGATAGACGCCGATTCCAGCCTTAATTTCGCATGGTCGGAAATGACGGGCTGCAATTCGGGGATCAGCAGGCTGCCGATGCACCCCACGCCTTGCAGGAAAAGGGACCAGCTTTCCCGTTCATGGACTGGGCAATCGACAAGAACCCGATCATATTCCCGGATCATGCTGCTGAGTGCGTGCAGGACGGCGGGATCGTGCAGATCAAGCTTCAGGCCGAGATCCGCGCAAAGGACGATATCATATCCTTCCATTTCGCGCGGCGCCACGCCGTCGACGATGAATAATTTGCGCAGAAGCCGATGGCCGATGATGCGGTGGATGAGCAGGAAGAAAGGAAGGCGGACGAGAAGCAGCAGCGTGAAGGCTGTGATCGTGCCGGTGAACAACACCAGCCGTGACATGGAATCGACATGTTTCGACGCGAAGAAGCCCAGCACCGCAATCGATAAGGCCCACATCATGGCCATGGCCGCGCGCCTGACCGATGTCGTAAGCGATTGCATCGAATCGAGCGTGTAGAGGCGGCCATAAAAGGCGACGACCATGAACACGGACGCCAGAACGATGATCCAGTTCCGACTTTCCCCTACGGGCAGATGACCAAAGCGCATCAGGCTGGCAAAGGAAAAACTGCCGATTAAAATCAGCACGTCGAGCGCCCACTGCAGACCATAGATGCCGACACGAATTAGACTGCCGTCCCTGCGGGACTTCGCAGCCGAAGTACTAGTTCCCGCGGCTATATACACGGCTACCCCTTATACCAGCTCATCGCGGGCATCTTAATATCGAAACATTACCGGATGCCTTAAGGCAGGCAACGTATTTATGCCCTCTAATGTTTCATTTTGAAACCGTGAAGCAACAATGGGACAGTCGCGCAATAGGCGCGCGCCAGTCGGGTGCTTTCACGCTTTCGACCGTTCTTGAGTAATATACTCAAAGTCAGGCGATCAGGCAAAGGCCCCATGTGCATTTGCACACAGAGCCTGCCAGTCTTTCCTGCCAAGGCGCATGGTCGTGTCATGGGGATGCCAATACCCACAGCTACCATAGGCGCTGTCCGTCAGAAGAAGCGTTCGGGGATACGGATCGTGTCACCAGGCAGCACGGGCGTATCGGCGGCAAGGGGGACGGACTCCTCGCTCGATTTGTCACCGTGGCGCACGAAAACGCGCTTCTGGTCCGCGCGATAGGTGTAGCCCTGTGCGATGGCGACGGCGCTAAGCACGGTCAGCCCGGTAGCGAAGGGATATTGTCCCGGCTGCTTGACCTCACCCAAGATATAGAAGGGGCGATACTGGCTGATGTCGATATTCACGCGCGGATTGTTGATATAACCGGCCGCATAGCGCTTCGTGATTTCCGCTTCTGCTTCGCGCGGGGTCATCCCGTCGACCTTGACCAGGCCGATCAGCGGCAGCGATGCTTCCCCTTCGGTATTCACCGAATATTCCTGGCCCGACAAGGCGGGTTCGTTAAATACGTTCAGGCGGAACTTGTCGCCCGCCCCGATCCGGTAAGCCGTCGTCGCGGCTACTGATCCAGGCGCCGCCGCAGGCAGCGGGCCGCTGGTGGTGCAGCCGGTCGTCAGCACCGAACTCATCATGATTGTCACTACAATCCAGGCTTTACAGCGCATACCAAACCCCCAATTTCACAATCTGCCCTCGAATCGCCGAGGCAACTTAGAGGAATACCGGTCTTTATTGACCTTGCCATGGCGGTGTGACAAGCAACATCGACATATGCTGATGGGCACTGGACGCGATGAAGTCATTACATTTAACCGACTCGCCTGAACCTGTCGCACCCGTCATCATTGCAGACATTCCAGTTTCGCCCCTGTCCACCAAACAATGGGTGCAGCTGATGCTCGATGACTGCCGCCAGGCGCGCGAGGGGCGCGCGGCGACCCGTTATCATGCGGCGATCAATGGCAATGTTATTTCCGCCTATGCGCGCGACCCTGCGTTTCGGGACGCCTATCGCCATGCCGACGCGGTTGCGGCTGACGGAGTTCCGGTGTTGTGGGCGGCCAGGCTGATCGCCGGCCGGGAAATCCCCGATCGTGCGGCGACAACCGACTTGTTCCATGATCTTGCGGCGGCGGCGCAGGATCATGGATATAGCATGTATTTCCTGGGCGCGACGGACGAAGAAAATGGCCGGGCCGTCGCGCGGGTTCGCCAGCTTTATCCGCGCCTGGTGATCGCTGGCGCGCGTAACGGCTATTTTTCCGCCGATGAAGAAGAAGCTGTGGTCCAGCAGGTCATGGACGCTCGACCGGACATATTATGGGTGGCCCTTGGTATGCCAAGGGAGGATATTTTCGTCGCGCGCAACCTGCACCGGTTCGGCGGCATCGCCTGGGTCAAGACATGCGGTGGGCTGTTCAATTTCCTGTCCGCAAGCCGCACGCGCGCGCCGATGTGGATGCAGCGCGCCGGCCTTGAATGGCTGTATCGCATGGCGTTGGAGCCGCGCCGGTTGTTCTGGCGCTATTTGACCACCAACCTGGACGCCATCTGGCAGATCCTGCGCAAGACGCCGCGCCACCAGGGATAAGCGATCGTAGCAGGGGCGTTGTTATCCGTTGCAATTCCCGCCGTCCGCGCCCTGCCGATGCGGATCGCATGGTTCAACCGGTTGCGGTAGCTCTGCAGAAACTGGACCATGATCATGCGCGCGGTTTCGGCGGAACTGGGCAGACGTGCGCGGCGGCCAAAGGATAGTTGGTAGCCAAGATAGGTAATCAGCGGGCCGACATGCGCTTCGAATATCTCTATCTCCCGCTGGCTCAATTCCTGCTGCCAGGCATCGATCCGTTCGGGGGCCAGTGCTTGGCCGACCAGATGATGCTGTTTGCGGGTTGATGGCGGTACATGATAGCTGCGCGCCGCTATCATCGCCTCGTCAAATGGCAACTCCAGCGTCGCACAGACACGGCGCAATTCCTCTTCGGGGCGGGCGAGCAGATCCTCATATCGGATGCGCGCCCAGCGATTGGGCGGCAAGCAGTCGCGTAGCGCCATGCCCATGGCCACCCGCTGCGACCAGAAATGCGCCGCGCTGGAAATACTATTTGGTCCCCAGGCGACCTTGAGCAGCGAATTGGCCACGGCTCGCCCGTCCCGGACGATGTGGACAAATCGTGCCTCCGGGCACGCATCCGCCAAGGCCTGCATATGCCGGACATTGCCTGGCTGATGTTCGACCCAAAAGTCGACGTCGGTGCGACCCGATCGGGCACCATAAGTCCGCACGAGCCAATTCACCGCATCCATGAATGTGCCGTATCCGTCGGGACGCTCGTCGCCGATTGGAAAATTCCACAGCTTGAAGCGGGGATGAGCCGCTATGGCGTCGATTGCCTGGCGCAACTCGACGATCTGGCGGGGATCATGGGGCATCAGGTCGGCGACGAACTGCGATTCAGGCGTTGCAATCATGCGATCGCCGCTGCCCAACATTGCGCCCAGCAGGGTCGATCCACTCCGCTGACAGCCAACGACGAATATCGGGGTCACCCCTTGTTCGATGGCCAGTGGTCTGGTCTCCACGTCATGCCCTTGAGACAGGGCGCAGGGCCGCGTGACGTCCCGCGACATGCCGAGCATCGGCCAGACCGATTGGGCATCGGTTGGCGTGGGGGGCGGTATCTGCGTTATCCGCGCCATGTGGGCCACGCGAAATCGGGACCAAGCATGGCATGGGTACGCTCACGCGATCGGTGCAGGCGCTGGTTGAGCCAGGCGGCCAGGGCAGGGGCAGGGGCGGGATAGCGGCCCTCGTTCAGCTTGCGCTGATCCTGCGTGCGGGCAAAAGGTTCTATGGCGAGGAATGCCGCTATGCGGTCGCGCTCGGCTGCTGGATCGTTCTGATATCGCTCGGTGGCGATGTACAAAAGCTGATCGTGGCCGAACAGCGCCTGCCACCGGCTGATCTGCACATCATATTCGCTGCGCGCGCAATAGCTGTAATGCTGGTGGGCGAAACGTGCCTGCCTGCCGGGGCCGACACGGTCATGCGGTTCGACAATCCGCTCAGGTTCGGCGGCAAAGGCTGCCTCTGGTTCCAATATTTCGAAGCCGCGCGCAACTTCATGCCAATAATGGGACCATGCACGCGCACATGGGTCGCGCAGCATAACGATGATTTTCGCCTCAGGGCAAAATGCACTGATGCGCGCAGCAGCGTCGGGATGCATGAGATAGTATGGGGTGCAATCCATCGTCATCACCGGCGCGCCCACTTGGCGCCTACGGTCCTCCGCATCCCGCAGTGACGGGAAGTGGGCGAGATAATTTTCGGCCGGGCGCATGTGGTGCCGGTCGAAATGGTGCACTTCCTTTGCTACCGGCGCGATGATCTGCGGGTGGCTTACCAAGTCCCGGAACAATGATGTCGTGCCGGCCTTTTGTGCGCCGACAATGAAGATTTGGGGCGACAGACGATCACCACGTCTTATGGCCAGTAGCGCTTCGAGTCGCGCAGTGGCAATGAACGAACGGGGACGATAAAGAATACGCCGGTGCAGGGGCCTCTCGGTACGCATGTCCATAAGACTATCTCGTCCTCCCCCTTCCATTCAGGCTTTGACTCGCATGGAATATTCTTCTTCTACAACCAATCACATTTCCCTCCCACATCATTAACCATTTGATGTTAGGGCAGCGTCTCGAAATTGGAATGACCAGATGACTGCATCTCCTCCGTCCGCCGATCGGGACAAAGGCGTCGATCCGGCTGTGAGCGAATATGCGTTGCATGGTCGTGGAGGCGGGCTGTCGGCGCGCCGGACCACGGCGATCATTTTATGCGGTCTGATCCTCGCCGCTGGCCTCGCCTTGGCAGTATATTTTGTCGATACGCTCACGGCGGTCCCGTCGCAGCCCGATTATGGCGTGCCACCCAATTATGATCCGCGATCGCACATGGCTACCGGGCGATCGGCAACCGGGGTGGAGCCGCCGGCCCTGATCTTCAAGCCATTGGCGGCGCCCGACGCGCGTGCCATCAATGACGCGCAACCTTTTTCCACGGCACCCCGGCCCCCGGCTCCCCCCTTCATCTATTCTGGACCAGCGGACAATTGGCGACGGGCGCAAGACTGTCTGGCCAGCGCGGTTTATTATGAGGCCGGTGACGATCCGGTCGGCCAGCGCGCGGTGGCCCAGGTCGTGGTAAACCGCCTGCGCCATCCGGCCTTTCCCAAAAGCGTGTGCGGCGTCGTCTTTCAGGGCAGCGAACGCGCCATCGGTTGCCAGTTCACCTTTACCTGCGACGGATCGATCATACGGCGTCGCCCCAGCGCATCAGCTTGGTCGCGGGCGTTGATCGCTGCAAGGGCTGCGCTGAACGGCTATGTGTTCGGGGCCGTCAGCACCGCAACACATTATCACACCGATTATGTCGTGCCTTTCTGGTCCGCGCAGATGGACAAGTTGGTGATGGTGCGCGGACACATATTTTTTCGCTGGTCTCATTCGGCCATGCTGCGCAGGGTGAGGGTCATGGATGAGCCGGTGATCGCTTCGATCGCCGGCCTGGCGGGCGATCAGAAAAAGGATGACGGCGCGTCCGCTGTCTTGTCCTACGATCTGGCCAAACTGGGCGATTGGCGCGACCGGTCATCCATTGCGAACAGTCCCGGCCGCAAGGATGCGGGGGCAGATGTTCCGGCATGGATACTCAAGGGCAACCGCCTGCATGATGCTGTACCTGCTGCTGGCGCTTATATCCTGTCGCTTGAACCTGGCGCCTTTGCCGGATCCTATGCCGTGACCGCCTATCGCATGTGCCGGGACAAGCCCCAATGCACCGTCATCGGCTGGCTGAACCCCGGTGATCTGCCATCGGGTCCCGTAGTATCGGCCGCCGCGGCAAAGACCATGTCGTTCTTCTATCGTGTGGATGGTGACCGACGTAAGGAAACCGTATTGTTCGACTGCGCCGTGATTGACCGGCCCGATCCGCGACAATGTCTGCCCGACAATCGCATGGGACTTTTGCCCAAATAGGACGATCGCGTCCGGCTGCGTGGGCGGAAGCAAACAGGCTTTGCGAACCATTAACCTTATTCTGCCAGGACGGTGCGCAAGCGGCGTGACTGCCGGGGGTGGAAATTGGGGCAAGGCAATGATGGGACGGCGAAGCAACTTTTTCCCGCTGGCAGCGATAATCGCCGGCACCATGGTCGGAACACCCGCGTCAGCCGAAACGCTGATGGAAGCACTGGCTCTGGCCTATACCGACAATCCTTCGATCACGGCGGCCCGAGCCGACCAGCGCGCCATCGACGAAAATGTCACTATCCAGCGGTCCAGCGGCCTGCCCTTTGCGGACAGCAGCATCAGCTATTCGAACAATATCTATCGTCAGTTTCCCCAGATTTCTCCGCGCGAAGCGTTGAGCATGAACGCGCAGGTGGTGTTGCCTCTCTACAGCGGCGGCACCGTTCGCAATGCCGTCAACGCGGCCAAATTACGGGTCGAATCCGGCCAGTTTTCGCTGCGCAGCGTCGAGGCTAATCTCTTCCAGAGCATCGTTGCGACCTATATGAACGTGCTGCGCGATAGCGCAATCGTCGAACTGAACCGGCAGAATGTCCGCGCCCTGGATGTCAATCTGAGCGCTGGCGTGGAACGGTTCGAAGTGGGCGATCTCACCCGGACCGACGTGGCCCAGTCCCGTTCGCGCCTGGCGCTGGCGCGCTCCAGCCTGCAAAGCGCCCAGGCGCAGCTCATCGCGTCGAAGGAAAATTATATCGCTCTTGTCGGCAAGCCGCCGCAGGATCTTGAAGTACCGCCGCCGCTACCCGGCTTGCCGGAGAGCGCAGAAGCGGCCGTAGCGCTGGCGCTGGCGAACAATCCCACCTTGCTTGCCGCCAACAAGGCTCGCGACGCGACGCGGTATGACGTCAAATCCGCCAATGGCCAGATCATGCCGCGGGTCAGCGCCTTTGTTAACGGGTCGAAAACCGACTATCTGGGGTCCACCGTGGTCAATCAGGGGGGGATAATCGACGTCCGCAACGACAAGGCGGCGTCGGCAGGTGCCACCATCTCCATTCCATTATATCAGGGTGGGCGCCCCGGCGCGCAGCAGCGCCAGGCGGCCGCGCGCGAATCGAGCGCGATCGAGCAGGCGACTGCCACCGAACGTGGCGTGATCGCGCAGACCCGCGCCTCCTACGCTCTTTGGCGCGCGGCGCTCGAAACGATTGCGTCCGCTGAAGAAGCCGTCAAGTCGGCCGAACTGGCGCTGGATGGTGTGAAGGTCGAAAATTCCGCCGGTTCGCGCACGATCCTCGACATCCTCAATGCAGAGCAGGAGGCGCTCAACACGCGCGTCCAACTGGTGAGCGCGCGCCGCGACGCCTATGTGTCCGCCTTCACGCTTCTGGCGAATATGGGCCGGGCCGAAGCGCGCGATCTGGGCATCGACCGGGCCTATTATGATCCCAAGGATAATTATGCCCGCATCAAGGGCAAGTTCTTCGATTTCGACTACGCCCCCCGGTCCAAACCGATCAGCACCAGCACGGCCAACACGCCGTCGCAGCAGCCGGGCACCATCCTGATCCCAGGCTTTTCCGGCTTCTGACCGTTTGGCAGGCGAGGCGCGCCATGGTTACGAGCGATTAACCCTCTTTGGCTATCATTCTTGTTCGCAGATGATGCTGTAACGACAGGAGGCAGGGATGGAAGCAACATCAGCCGGGCAAATCGCCGCCCTCGTTCGGGCGGAAGCGGGCAAGATGCGTGCGGCGATCGACGGGGTCAGTGACGGGGCGCAGGTGAGCCTGCGCGTCGGCGATTTCGCAAAGCTGGCGCATATGATGGAACGGCTTGCCGACAGCGTCATGACCCGTGCGAATGGTTCGCTCAGCGAATCGCGTCACTGGATTCCGTTGGATAATTTCGAACGCCTGCGTGCAGAGGCAACGCAGTGGCGAGCAGAGTGCGAGAAATTGCGCCGCGAGGCGCAGATCGACAGTTTGCTTCGTCTCTAGCCCATCAGGGCAGCAGGAGCATCAGCCCCGCAATACAGGCCGCCCAGAACGCCACGATCGTCGACATGATCGCGGTGAAAATCGCATAGTTGCGGGCTACTTTCCATGGCTTGAGCCGCCGGGCTTGCGGACGCGGCGCATCGCGATAGGGGACTGGAACAGCATCCGCTTCGACGATCGATTCCATGAACATGACTCAGCTCCTTTAATCTCTACTTAAACAATAGAGATTTAGAATGCTAGATAGATTTCGTCAGGGCGTGGTAAAGTCGCGATTTATCGTTTGCCGGGCGCAGCAGGCCTTGAACGGCAAAATGGAGACAGCCATCGCCGCCATTTTGCCGTCGATATTGAGGTCAGTCGGCAGTCAAGGGCGCGGCCAGCGCATCAGCCCATGCCTTGATCACTGCGGCTTCCTTGACCTGCCCCGTCTGGCGCGCGTGCAGCCCGTCCGAGCTGTCATTGGCATAGTCGGCCCAGCGATCGGTCTGCGTCGGATCTTCGACGGCCGCTGCAATATCGACATGGCCCGACAGCCGATAGGCGGCAAAGTTGGTCCTGATTTCGCCGTTGAACGCGTGACGACCATCGGTTGCGCCGTTGGCATAGAGCCCGGCCGGAACATTGGATCCGTTGGTCGACGGTGCCATCGTCGTCCACCATATCCGCACCTGAGGATTGATCGCCTTCGCCTTCGCGACAAAGGCCGCGATGTCCGCCAATATCTGGTTCGCCGTGCGTCCGCCGCTCATGTCGTTGACCGACCAGTTGCACAATATGTCGCTGACATAGGCGATGATCCCGATCCGCAGGACCGGCCTGGCGAAGTTGTCTGCGACAAAGTCCTGAATCTTGGACCCGGACCGTGCCTGCATCACATGCGGAATGCCCGCCTGTTCCAGCGCCATGCGCGCCGGCCCACCCGCCGTGCCGGTGCCGGGGCCAGCATTGCCCGACACGCCGTAAAAGCGACTGTCGCCGCCCACCAGCACGGTGGGGCCATGATCAGTGGCAAGGCCGATCAGCACGCCCGGCGCACCATCGATTTGCGCTCTTGCTCCGCCATCGGCGGGAAGTACGCCCGTCTGCATCAACCGGTCGATGCTGGTTGTCGTGCCCCTTTGATCTTCACCTGCAGGCGTACCAGGCCCGGTCATGGGAAAGTTGGCGCGGGTGTCCCCGACCAGATTATCCTTCATTGATCGGTGCCAGATCGTGGTGCCAGGCAGAAATGCGGACAGGCCAAGCGCGCCGGGTACGATATCGTCCGACCATAGCAGCCCACCGCCGGGAATCGCGCCGATATCGCTGCCGGACCAGGTTATACGTCCGACCGCCGAGCCGATTTCCAGCGCCCGTTGAATCGATTGCGTGCTGACTGCGGTTTCGGACTGGTCGGACCCGATGATGAATGCGGCGTCGGCGTAGCGCAGGGCGGTCATATGTGCGCTGGACAGCATATCCTTTATACGTCCGCTGGTTCGCGCCGAATTCGACGTCGATACATTGCCGATGCCATAGGCGCTTTCCCCGGCGCGGATGGAGCCAAGGCGCCATAGCGCGGCCTCGCGCGCGGTCACCGGACCGCGCGCGCCATGGCCAAAGCCATATCCCAGCCGCCCCATCAGGCAAGTGCCACGATGTTGGCGGCCGTCGTGCCCGTGGCGCGGACGTAACGGGCGCGGACATCCAGGACCTGCCCGTCGGCGACGTGGAGGAAGCTGACGTCCGCGGCCCCGTCGACGCCCCGCAGCACGACCGTGCCACCGGTGCCGATATACAGCGCCTTTGGCACGACCGGCAATGCGTTGCTGTCATGGGGAATGACAGCATAGGGCGCGCGCGCCGATGCAATCGGATTGTCGATGAAGCTGGTATAGGGATCGGTCATCTTGCGCCTCCTGCGTAGAGAGGCGACTCACATATACCGAACGATAGCCTGTAGGACAGCAAATAGGATTAAAGTCTATAGAAAATATATCCTATTTGGTTCAACGCGACTTTTATTTCCAGGCTGGCGCGGTCGGGACCGGTCGCCGCACTGTGTCCCCGCGCCGACGTGTGCGTTGTTCTTCAATGGCAATGACTTCGAACAATTCGTCGGGGAAGCGGCGTGCGCGTTGACGCAATGTGTCGATGCCCGACGACAGATAGAGCGCGACGATCAGGATCATCATCGCGGACATATCGCCCAGTCCCGCGATATCCCCAGTCGCGATCCGCGCGCCACCGGCGACGATGACCAGGATCAGCATCGCCGCAAGCAGATCGGACCGACGCGAGCGGGGAAATGCGACGAGCAGCGTGGGGAAAAGGACCGCAACCATGCTGAGCGACAGCCAGGACATGGTGGAGGACGACAAGTGGACCCGATCCGTCGCCAACATGACCCCAGCGACTAGCAGGGCCAATGCCATCAGCCCAAGCGCGCAACGCGTGGCCAGGATAAGGGATTTTGGATTGGGGAACATGCCGTTGCCTTCGTCGCCTTGTGGTGCGGAAAACGGCATAGGCTCGACTCCTTTAAACCCGAATCACCTGTTAGGGTTAATTGGCTGAAAACCACGAATTAGCGGGGCAAGGTGCCGATACGCCGCGCCATAGTCATGTATCGACAGGCTATTGGCCAAATTGAACGGCGCTCGAAGCGAGGAGAGCGTCATTTACAAGCGCGTCAGTGCCAAGTTGCGCCTTCCCAAGCACAGGCCAATCGTGCATGTCCGACCAGTCGTCCGTCACTGAGCGGGCAAGGGGGACGCGGATTGATGATCGACTGGGTACACAGCCTTGCCGGCCTGCTCGTGGGCTTGCTCGTTGGGATAACCGGCGTGGGTGGCGGGTCGCTGATGGCACCCATCCTCATCCTGCTGGTGGGCGTTGTGCCGGCGACTGCCGTCGGGACCGACCTGTGGTTCGCCGCGATTACCAAAACCGTCGGTGGTGCCGTCCATCATCATTTCGGCAAGCCGGACTGGAGCGTGGTGCGTCGGTTGTTGATGGGCAGCCTGCCGGCGTCCGTACTGACCATCGCCTTATTGTCCAAGCTGCCCCGCAGTTCGTTCCAGAGCGACCTCATTCTTTCGGCGTTGGGCGTGTTGCTGATCATGACGGCGCTCGCCACGCTTTCGCGCCGGCGCATCCACGATTTTGCGCGCGATCTGGAGCATGATCGCGCGCAGCGCTTTCGGCGTATGCAATGGCCGTTGACGGTGCTGGCCGGCTTCATCCTTGGCGTACTCGTCACGCTGACATCGGTGGGTGCGGGCGCACTGGGTGCAACCATGCTGATCGCGCTCTATCCTATGCGCATGAAAGCGGCGCGCCTGGTGGGCACCGATATCATCCACGCCGTGCCACTGACCGCCGTCGCCGGGCTGGGCCATCTGTGGATCGGCAATGTCGATTTCGCCTTGTTGGGTTCGCTTCTGGTCGGATCGATACCGGGTATCATCGCGGGATCGCTGCTGTCGTCCAAACTGCCCGACCGCCTGGTGCGACCCGCGCTTGCGCTGGTGTTGATGCTGGTCGGCATAAAGCTGCTGGTGGGTTGATCGCTGATGCACGTCGCGACATTCCTTCAGGACCTGGCGGGCGGCGGGGCGGAGCGTGTGGCCGTCCTGCTGTTGAACGGGCTGGTGGCGCGGGGCGCGCGGGTCACGCTGATCCTCGCGCGGCGGGAAGGCCCCTATCTCGACGATCTCGACCCCGCCATTGAACTGGTCGATCTTGGCAATCGCCGTTCGATTTCAAGCATTCGTCCGCTCGCCCGCTGGCTTCGTTCGGCGCGGCCGGATATTCTCGTCAGCCATCTTACCCATGTCAATGTCGCGGCCGCGCTGGCCAATCGGCTCGCGCGGGCCGGTATCCCGCATGTGGCTGTCGAACATAATCAGATGGGGCAGAATTACGCGCTGCTGACCAACCGATCGGTCAAGGCGGCCTATCGCCTGGCGCGGTTCGTCTATCCCGGCATTTCGCGGATCGTCAGCGTGTCGCAGGGTGTCGAGGCTGCTGTCCTGGCCTTCACGCGCGGGCGTGCGCACAATCATCAGGTGATCCATAACCCGGTCGTCACCGACGGGTTGGTGGCGCTGTCCGCCGAAGCCCCCGAACATCGCTGGTTGGCCGACGGGGCAGGCATACCCGTTCTGTTGGGCTGCGGGCGTCTGCACCATCAAAAGGGTTTTGACGTCCTGATCAGCGCCGTGCGCAAAGTGCTGGACGATCGCCCGGTGCGGCTGGTCATTCTGGGCGAAGGTCCGCTGCGCCCGCAATTGGAGGCGCAGATTATCGCTCTGAACCTGGGCGATCACGTCGATCTGGCGGGGTTTAGCCGCAATCCTTTCGCGATGATGCGCGCTGCGGACGCCTTCATATTGTCGTCGCGTTGGGAAGGGTTGCCGACCGTATTGATCGAAGCGCTTGCCTGCGGTGCCAATATCGTTGCGACCGATTGCCCCAGCGGTCCGCTGGAAGTCCTCGAGGAGGGCAAGTTCGGACGCCTCGTCCCCGTCGATGACAGCGACGCCTTGGCCAAGGCGATATGCGCTGCGCTCGATACGCCGCTCGATAGTGTATTGGCCACCGAGCGGGCATCCGATTTCACCCTGGATCGCGCGGTCGATAATTATATGGCGCTGTTCGAACATTTGCAGTCCCGGCCTGGAAAACAAACAAAGGGATAGTTTGACATAGGTGGGAGCGTTCGCCGCCGATCATCCAGCGCCTGATTCTCCATCGACCTTTTACGAATTCTTAGGCCAATGCGTCCAAATTGCGGTCCCCGGCTATGGAGCCCGCCAATGTCAGTTCGAGCGACCCTGTACAGCGATAATCGCGGCGCGCAGCGAATGCAGCTGGATCGTGCCTCGACCCTGCGCGATGACGACGACAGGCCGTTCGACGTCCAGATCGAGGATATCTCGCTCACCGGCTTTCGACTGCAATTGCCTTTTGAAGTCCTGCCCGATCAGGCGATGACCATCGGCGTGCCGGGGGTGGGGATCAGGGCGATACAGGTTGTGCGCGTCGAAGGAGCGACCGCTGGCTGTATCTTCGTTCAGCCGCTCAATCCCGCAGAACTTGACACGATTCTCCGCTTCGACAGCGCCGTCATCCAGGAAAACTTCCAATATCAGGCCAGTCCTGCGAAGATCGCAGAAAAGGACGATTTGGAATTGTCGGCGGAAGCCGCAGGGTTAAGTCCGCCCCAAAAACTGGCGATTGTCGCTGGCGCGGCACTGACCATCTGGCTGCTGGTCGTTGCGGCCATTTCCCTCGTTTAGGATCGAGGCTGCTCAGTCCCGGCATTGGGGGGCGCATTGAGCGCGCTGGAGAAAGCCTGTCGCCGTGGCGACGCTCATATTGACCGCAGTATCGAACCATTCAGCGCCGTTGGACGGCACGTTCTTGTGACGAAGGAACGGCTCGGCTAATCTCCGTAAAGCTGCTGGTCGGTCGGCTCCAACGCTTACGCTTGGGCGATTTTCCGGGCGTCCGTCCACCGGACGGTCGCTCTTTCCGAAAATCTTGGTCGGGACGAGAGGATTCGAACCTCCGACCCCCACACCCCCAGTGTGATGCGCTACCAGGCTGCGCTACGTCCCGACCGGAGGGCGGCCAATAGAGGCACATTGCGGAAGTTGCAAGGGATTCGATGCGGGCTTTTGCCGGGGCGGGCATTTCCCTAATCATATTGCCTCCCCGCCTGCATCTGTGGTAGCCGCCGCGGCTTGATCCGTGGGCGTTGTATGCGTCCTGCGGCCGACAGAAACCAAGGCGCGACCTGCTTCAGGAAAGTCCCACCCATGTTCATATCGACAGCCTTTGCCCAGACTGCGGGCGGGCCAGCATCCGGCAGCGGCATATTGGTGCAGATGGCCCCGCTGGTCCTGATCTTCGTGGTATTCTATTTCCTGCTGATCCGTCCGCAGCAAAAGCGCATGAAGGCACATAAGGCCAAGATCGACGCGGTGAAGAAGGGCGATCAGGTCATCACCGGTGGCGGCCTGCTGGGCAAGGTCATGCGCGTGGACGAAATTTACGCCGAAGTCGAAATCGCGCCGGGCATGAAGGTGAAGGCGGTCAAATCGACCCTGACCGACGTGCTCGACCCGACCACTGCCAAGCCCGCGAACGACTGAGCCTAAAGATGCTGAATTTTTCGCGCTGGACGATCTTTGCGATCATCCTGCCACTGGCGATCGGCGTGCTGTGCGCCGTACCCAGCTTCCTGCCGGATTCGGTCGTCAACCGGCTGCCGAGTTTCATGCAGACCCGCGTGAATCTGGGCCTCGACCTGTCGGGCGGGAGCCATTTGCTGCTGGAAGCCAGCACGCAAGATGTCGCCAAGCAGCGGCTGACCAACATGGAGGAGCAGGTTCGCACCGAATTGCGCCGGGCTGATCCCCGCATCGCGATCGGCGACATCTCCAGCCGCGACGGGAAGCTGAGCTTCATGGTGCGCGAGCCGTCCCAAGTGGACGCCGCGGTCGAGCGCATCCGCCAGCTGACGCAGGGCGCGGCGCTGACCGGTCAGCGCGATTTCAATGTCGAGGTGGTCAACAGCTCCACCATCGTCATCACGCCGACCAGCGCGGGCATCAACAATGCGGTCAAGAGCGCGATGGAAGTCGCGACCGAAGTGATCCGCAAGCGCATCGACGAAATGGGCACGCGCGAACCCACGATCCAGCAGCAGGGCGACAATCGCATCGTCGTGCAGGTGCCGGGCCTGCAAGATCCCAAGGCGCTGAAGGACCTGCTGGGCCAGACCGCGAAGCTGGAATTCAAGCTGGTCGATTTCACCGCCAACCCCGCCGAAGTGGCGCAGGGCCGCGCGCCGGTGGGCAGCGAAGTGCTGCCCTATCCCGACAATCCATCGGGCGTGCCGCTGATCGCGGTCAAGCGGCAGGTGATGGTGTCGGGCGAGGATCTGACCGACGCGACGCAGGGTTATGACCAGAGCAACCAGGCGATCGTCAACATTCGCTTCAATGGCTCTGGCGGGCGCAAATTCGGGCAGGTGACGTCGCAGAATGTCAACCGCCCCTTCGCCATCATCCTGGACGGCAAGGTGCTCTCGGCCCCCAACATCAACGAACCGATCCTGGGCGGCAGCGCACAGATCAGTGGCAATTTCACCGTCGAAAGCGCCAACCAGCTGGCGATCGCGCTGCGATCGGGCAAGCTGCCGGTGGCGCTGACGGTGGTGGAGGAACGCACGGTCGGTCCGGGGCTGGGCGCCGATTCGATCCGCGCGGGCCTGATCGCGTCGATCATCGCGGTGGTCGCGGTCGCGATCTTCATGTTCGTGAGCTATGGCCGCTTCGGCATGTATGCCAATCTGGCGGTCGCCATCAACGTCGCGGTCATATTGGGCGTGATGGGCATGTTGGGCGCGACGCTGACGCTGCCCGGTATCGCCGGTTTCGTGCTGACCATCGGTACGGCGGTGGACGCCAACGTGCTGATCTACGAGCGCATTCGTGAGGAACGGCGACGCGGGCGCAATGTCGTCCAGTCGATCGAACATGGCTATAAGGAAGCGAGCCGCACGATTTTCGAGGCGAACGTGACCCACGCCATCGCAGGCGGCATCATGCTCGCGCTCGGCTCGGGCCCGGTCAAGGGCTTTGCCATCGTGCTGCTGATCGGCATCGCGACCAGCGTGTTCACCGCCGTCACCTTCACCCGCATGGTCGTCGCCAACTGGGTGCGCCGCACCCGGCCGACGGACATCACGATATGATCGCGCCACTCCCCCTCCCTGCCCGTCATCCTGACGAAAATCAGGATCCAGAGCGCGACGCGCGGCGCTCCGGGCACTGGATCCCGGATCAAGTCCGGGATGACGAAGGAAGCCTGCCATGAAACTTCTGAAACTCGTCCCCGACAATACCAATATCGGCTTCGTCGCGATGCGGAAATGGGCGTTTGCGCTCACCGCCTTGCTGACGGTGCTGGCGGTTGGCGCGACGGCTTATAAAGGCCTCAACATGGGCGTCGATTTTGTCGGCGGCCTGATGATCGAGGCGAAATTTCCGCAGAATGTGGAAACCGACAAGGTCCGCGCGACCATCGGCACGCTAGGCGTGGGCGAAAGCTCGCTCCAGCAATTTGGCGATCCCAAGACGGTGCAGATCCGCCTGCCCTTGCCCGAACAGGGCGGCGCAGGCGCGGCCAATGCTGTGGTGGAAAAGACCCGCAACGCGATGACCGCGCAATTCCCCGGCGTCACCTTCTCCCGCTACGACACGGTGTCGGGCAAGGTGTCGGGCGAGCTGATCCAGAATGGTGTGCTGGCCGTCGTGCTGGCGATCCTGGGCATCGCGGTGTTCAGCTGGTTCCGCTACGAATGGCAGTTCGGCGTCTCCACCTTCGTCGCGATCGTCCATGACGTGCTGATGACGCTGGGCTTTTTTGCGGTGACCCAGCTGGAGTTCGACCTCAACATCGTTGCGGCCGTGCTGACGATCGTGGGCTATTCGATCAACGACAAGATGGTGATCGACGACCGCATCCGCGAAAATATGCGCAAATATCGCAAGATGGACATGAAGGCGCTGATCGACCTGTCGGTCAACGAAACCCTGCCGCGCACGGTGATGACGTCGGTGACGATCATGCTGGCGCTGGGCGCATTGCTGCTGTTTGGCGGCCATGTGCTGCGTGGCTTCACTGCGGCGATGATGCTGGGCATTATCGTGGGGACCTACTCGTCGGTCTATGTCTCCTCCTCGCTGCTGATCTCGCTGGGGCTGACCCCGATGTCGTCGGAGAAGAAGGCGAGCAAGACCAACATCGCTGCGCAGGCCGAACGGGTCGGCCCGCGCGACGGAGCGCAGCCCTGACCGGGGACAAGCGCATCGGCATCGAACTGCGCCGCGACGATAGCGGCCAGGGTCCGATCGTCACCGGCTTCCAGGGGCGCGGTTTCCGGGTGCGGGATGATGTGTTTCCGACCGGACTGTTGCTCAGCCCGATCCGCGCGATGGCGTGGGACGATGCCCCGGCGATCGACGCGCTGACGCTCGGCGCGTTGGGCGATCTGTTCGACGGCGACCCGCGGCCCGAATTTCTGCTGCTCGGCACCGGCGCGGGCTTGCGCCAGCCACCTCGCGCCTTCGTCCGCGCGGTCGAGGCGCTGGGGATCGGCGTAGAGGCGATGGACAGCCGCGCCGCAGCCCGCGCCTGGGGCGTGCTGCGCGCGGAAGAACGGTGGATCGTCGCCGCGCTGCTGCCGTTGTGAGGTGAAACCCCATGTTCGTTCGTTTCGAGCGAAGTCGAGAAACCTGCGCGCCACGTTTCTCGACTTCGCTCGAAACGAACGGATCAAAATAAGACACTCTCGCTTTAGCGGATAGCCCCTTCCAGCTCCGGGCCGGTATCGACGCTCGGTCTGAAATCGGGCTTCAGCTTCAGGCCCGCCGCTTGCTCATAGGCATAGCCTGCGTCGAGCAATCGCTGCTCCTGATAGGGCGCGCCAATAAAGCTCAAACCCACCGGCAGCCCGCGCACCAGCCCCATCGGCACGGTCAGGTGCGGATAGCCCGCAATCGCCGCCGGGCCGGTCGAACCGCTCGGCCCCTCATATTGATCGCCCCACACCGTGTCGGATGGCCAGGCCGGGCCGTAACTGATCGTCACCAGCAGATCGAGCCGGTCGGCGGCCAACATGGCGTCGATCCCTTGCGCCCCCGCCAGCCGCAGCGACTTTTCGCGCGCGGCTGTGTAGGCCGGATCGTCCAGTCCCTTTCTGGCTTGCGACAGGGTGAAAATCTCCTGCCCGAACAGCGGCATTTCCTGTGCCGGGTGCGCCGCGTTGAAAGCGATCAGGTCGGCCAGCGTCCGGCTTTGCACCTGATCCGGCAGGGTCAAGGCGAGATAGGCGTTGAGGTCCGCCTTAAACTCATATTGCAGCACATCGTAACTCGCCGCCGACATGCCCTCCATCGGGGGCTTCTTCACTTCCACCAATGTCGCGCCCAGCCCCTTTAGCATAGCCAGCGCTGCATCGTAACGGGCCAGCAAATCCGGCTGCGCCCCGCTGCGCAGGACGCCGATCCGCATTTTGGCGATGGCAGACGGGTCGAGCGCAGCGGCATAATCGCGCGCATGGGCCATGGCATCTGCCGTCGCCGGATCGGCCGGATCGCTGGCGATCAGCGCGGACAGCAGGATGGCGGCATCGCGCACAGTGCGGGTCATTGGCCCGGCTGTGTCCTGGCTGTGGCTGATCGGCACGATATGGGTGCGCGGGATCAGGCCGATGGTCGGTTTCAGCCCGACCAGCCCCATCATTGATGCCGGGCAGATGATCGACCCATTGGTTTCGCTGCCGATCGCACCGGGCGCGAAACCGGCGGCAACCGCTGCGCCCGATCCGCTGGACGATCCGCAGGTGGTGCGATCCAGCGCGTAGGGATTGCGAGTGAGGCCGCCCATCGCGCTCCAGCCGCTCATCGAGCGTTCGGAGCGGAAATTGGCCCATTCGCTAAGGTTGGTCTTGCCCAGGATGATCGCGCCCTTTGCCTTCAAGGCAGCGGCGACCGGCGAATCGCGTCCCGGCGCATTGCGCGCCAGCGCCAGCGATCCCGCCGTGGTCGGCATCCCGGCCGCCTCGATATTATCCTTGAGCAGGATCGGCACGCCATGCAGCGGACCGCGGATGCGCCCCGCGCGCCGCTCCGTGTCCAGCGCCCGTGCCTGCGCGATCGCATCGGGATTGATGGCGATGATGCTGTTGAGCCTCGGCCCCTTCCGATCCATCGCTGCGATGCGCTTGAGCAGCGCGCGCACTGTTGCTTCGCTGCTGGTTCGCCCGGCGGCGAGATCGGCGGACAATGACGTAATCGTCGCATCCTCGATCGCCTGCGCGGCCACCGGCATGGTCCAGAGCAAGGCGGCAAGGAGGCAAAGGGAACGGATCATGCGGGATAGGCGCTTTCCATATGGTTCCAGCTTTGAACGATCAGCGCTTCCAGCACCGCCATATCGATACCCGACAGACGCTTGATATAGAGACAGCCCTTGCCGCGCTTGTGCTTGCCCAGCGGCACGCAATCCTCATCCGATATGCCCGACAGATAAAGGACCAATTCCGCCTTGCGCGGGGAAAAGGCGATACGGGAGGCGTCGCCTTCACGGCCGCTATCATAGCGATAATGATAGCTGCCAAAGCCGATGATCGAGGAGCCCCACAGCCTTGGCGGCTGCCCCGACACCGCCTGCATCAGCGCAACGAGCTTTTCCCCATCCTCGCGCCGTTCGGGCGGTTCGACCGCGGCGAGGAACACCGCTACGTCGCTATTTGTCTCGATCGTCTTGTTGCTGTCCTTACCCATGGCTTGTCATCCCCACGTTCAACGCGTAGAGGCTAGCGCGTCATCTGGGGAGTAGCCAGCCGTTCCAACGCAAAAGGAACGGGCCTTATGTCAACATATTTGGCCGAGAGGCCATGGCATGGGGGACGCAGAACAATCTGCTTCTGGCGAGACCAATGGCATCGGCGCTTGTCTGTCCGGCCGGGCGGGGAGCGACGGTGGCATTGCGTCTATCACTTCCGCCCGGCCCCGGACATTATCTGATGGAAGCCCTGTTCACCTCCGCTGCGCTCGTTGCCCTTGCCGAAATGGGGGACAAGACGCAATTGCTGGCGATGCTGCTGGCGACGCGCTTTCGCAAACCCGTGCCGATCATCCTTGGCATATTGGTCGCGACGATTGCCAATCATTTCCTCGCCGCCCTGCTGGGCCATTCGATCGCGGGCGTGCTGACGCAGGACTGGTTCCGCTATGCCGTGGCCTTCAGCTTCATCGCCATGGCCGCCTGGACATTGGTGCCCGACAAGATTGACGAGGATGCGCCGTTGAAAGCGCCGTCGAAGGCGGGTGTGTTCGTGACCACATTGGTCGCCTTCTTCCTGGTCGAAATGGGCGACAAGACGCAGGTGGCGACGATCGCGCTGGGCGCACGGTTCGACAATCTGGTCGCGGTGACGATGGGAACGACGCTGGGCATGATGCTCGCCAATGTGCCCGCCGTGCTGTTTGGCGAGGCGCTGGCGAAAAAAGTCCCAATGCGCGCGTTGCAGGTCGGCGCGGCCTTGCTGTTCCTGCTGCTGGGGCTGTGGATGATCGTCGATCTGGCGGGCTGGATCGGGTAAATTGGTTGTCAGCGCGACGTGGCTGGGGCAAGGGAATGGGCAGCATATTCCCTCTCAGACGAACGTGGGTCAGGTGATGAAAGACTATCTGGTTACGATATTCGGCGGCGGCGGCTTTGTCGGTCGTCAGGTGGCGCAGGCGCTGCTGGCGCGCGGCGCGCGGGTGCGGATCGCGCAGCGTGATCCGTCCACCGCGCTGCGGGTCAAGCCGCTGGGCGGGCTTGGCCAGGTGCAATTCATCGCCGCCGACATCCGCAACCCCGCCAGCGTCGCGCGGGCAGTGTCGGGCAGCGATGTCGTTATCAATCTGGTCGGCATTTTGAAGGGTGATTTCGACGCCTTCCACCATCGCGGCGCGGCCAATGTCGCCAAGGCGGCTGCGGATGCTGGCGTGGGCGCGCTGGTGCATATGTCGGCGATCGGCGCGGATGCCGACAGTCCATCAGCCTATGGCCGATCGAAAGCTGCGGGTGAAGCGGCGGTCAAGGCGGCCTTCCCCACCGCCACCATCATCCGCCCGTCGATCATCTTCGGCGCGGAGGACCAGTTCCTCAACCGCTTTGCCCAGATCATCGCCATGCTGCCGGTGGTGCCGGTCATTGGTGGGGCGACGAAATTCCAGCCGGTCTATGTCGCCGATGTGGCACAGGCGATCGCCAACGCCGCCGAGCAGCCGGGCGTCCATGGCGGCCAGACTTATGAACTGGGCGGGCCGCAGGTGCAGAGCATGACGGATATCAACCAGTGGATCGCCACGGCGACGGGCCGCAACAAGCCGCTGGTCGATGTGCCGCACGCCGCGGCGAAACTGTTGGCCATGCTGCCGGGCGGGCCGATCACCAGCGATCAGCTGGCGATGCTGGGCCGTGACAATGTCGTGGCACCGGGGGCCAAGGGTCTTGACGCGCTGGGCGTCGTCACCACGCCGATGGCCGGGGTCGCCGACAAATGGATGGTCCGCTACCGCAAACATGGCCGCTTTGCCGGTCGAGTGAGCGCCTGACTATAATGATCCTCCCCTTGCAGGGGAGGAATTAGGAAAGAGGCGCATGGACCTGCATTATCTGACCGTCATCCTGCTGGGTATTGTCGAAGGGCTGACCGAATTTCTGCCGGTATCCTCGACCGGACATCTCATTCTCGCCAGCGAATTGCTGGGCTATGATGCGTCAACCTGGGCGATGTTCAATGTCGTCATCCAGCTGGGCGCGATCCTGGCGGTTGTCGTTCTTTACTGGCGCACCTTCTGGGCGGTTGGCATGGGGCTGTTGCGGCGCGAGCCGGTAAGCTGGCGGTTCCTGCGCAATCTTCTGATCGCCTTCATCCCTTCCGCCATTATCGGCCTTGCGCTCCACGACTATATCGAGATTTTGCTGGGCGCGCCGCAGGTCGTCGCCTGGGCCTTGATCGTCGGCGGCGTCGCCATCCTGCTGATCGAGCGGGCGGTCAAGGAACAGCGGTTCCACGGCATCGCCGATATTCCCGCCGTGCGGGTGCTGGGCATCGGCCTTGTCCAATGTATCTCCATGATCCCAGGTGTCAGCCGGTCGGGCGCGACGATCATGGGCGCGCTGATGCTGGGCGTTGAGCGGCGCACGGCGGCCGAGTTCAGCTTCTTCCTCGCCATCCCCACCATGCTGGGGGCGACGGCGCTGGAACTGATCAAGAAGGGTGATCAGATCACCAGCGCGGCGGTCGGTTGGGACAGTATCGCGCTGGGCTTTGTCGTGTCGTTCATCGTCGCGCTGCTGGTGATCCGCTGGTTCGTCGGGCTGGTGTCGAAACATGGATTCGCGCCCTTCGCCTGGTATCGAATCGTTGCCGGAATCGCGGCCTTAGTGTGGCTGGTGACGAGATAGGGCCGAAACGGTCTATTTATAGGGTAAGTTTTTGCGATTCTTTCGCAAATAGCTCTTATATAGGTCGGTAATTAGTCAGTTATACTTACCTATAATGCAGAATCCGCGTGACTCCGTGGGTCTTTATGCTATGCGCGCCCTTGCAACTTGAGTCAGGGGCGAGACATGGCCGACAATCCGATGCTGAAATTCGTAGGCAAGGGACAAGCCTATCCCGACAAGCGCGATGCCGATGACCGCGCCGACGATTTTCTAGAAATCAGCCGCAGCTTCATCCTCGACAAGGCGGAAGAACAGGCGTCGCGCTGTTCGCAATGCGGCGTGCCTTATTGTTCAACTCACTGTCCGCTTCACAACCATATTCCCGACTGGCTGCGCCTGACCGCCGAAGGCCGCCTGCGCGAAGCCTATGAGCTGTCGAACCTGACCAGCACCATGCCCGAAATCTGCGGCCGCATCTGCCCGCAGGATCGGCTGTGCGAGGGCAATTGCGTCATCGAATTTTCCGGCCATGGCGCCGTGACGATCGGCAGCGTCGAAAAGTTCATCACTGACACCGCCTGGAAGGAAGGCTGGGTCGAACCACTGGTCGCGGGCAAGCCCACCGGCCAGTCGATCGGCGTGATCGGCGCGGGACCGGCGGGCCTCACCACGGCGGAATATCTGCGCGCGGCGGGGCATGAGGTGCATGTCTATGACCGGCATGATCGCGCTGGCGGGTTGCTGACCTATGGCATCCCCGGCTTCAAGCTGGAGAAGGACATTGTCATGCGCCGGGTCCAGCGTTTGAAGGATGGCGGCATCGTCTTTCACGAAAATTTCGAGGTTGGCCGCGACGCGACGCTCGAAGCATTGCGTGACAAGCATGACGCGATCCTGATCGCCACCGGCGTCTACAAGCCCCGCGACATTCGCGCGCCGGGCGTGGGCGCGCCAGGCGTGGTCAAGGCGCTCGATTATCTCACCGCCTCCAACAAGGCGGGCTTTGGCGACGATGTCCCCGAACATGCCGACGGCACGCTGCTGGCGACGGGCAAGAATGTCGTCGTCATCGGCGGCGGCGATACCGCGATGGATTGCGTCCGCACCGCGATCCGTCAGGGTGCCAAGTCGGTCAAATGCCTCTACCGCCGCGACCGGGAAAATATGCCCGGATCGCAGCGCGAAGTCGCCAATGCCGAGGAAGAGGGCGTCGAATTTGTCTGGCTGACCGCCCCGATCGCCTTTGAAGGCACCGAGCATGTCACCGGCGTCAAGGTCACCAGGATGCGGCTGGGCGCGCCCGACGCATCGGGCCGCCGCGCACCCGAACCCGATCCGGGCAGCGAACATACGCTGGAGGCGGACCTCGTCATCAAGGCGCTGGGCTACGACCCCGAAGAACTGCCCAAGCTGTTCGGCGCGGACGACCTGTCGGTCACCCGCTGGGGTACGCTGCGCGTCGATCACAAGACGATGATGACCAGCGTGGACGGCGTGTTCGCGGCCGGTGACATCGTGCGCGGCGCATCGCTGGTGGTCTGGGCGATCCGCGACGGGCGCGATGTGACCGAGCATATGCACCGCTATTTGAAGGCGAAGTCGAAGGTGGGCGAGAAGGTGCTGGTGGCGTGATGCGCGCTCTGCTGATGTATATGTTGGCCGTTGGCGCGGCAGGCATGGTTGACCCATTGTCTGTCAGGGCAGCGGAGCAGCCATCGGTCGCACCCGGCTCAGCGAAAAGTGCGGCGACACAACTTGCCGAGCAATTGGTGGTGCGCATGGCCGCGCTGTCCATTTACCAATATGTTGAGGGTCAGCTCGATACCATATTGGAAAGCGACGTTGTCGCCGCCAAGCTTTTGCCAAGCGGAAGCCCAGCCCGTGCGGGTTTTTTAAGGGCTGCGACCGTCCGAGCACAACAGCGCGTAGAGGCTACGGTTCAGTCCCTGGTCCCTCAATTTTCCGCTGCCTTTTTAGCTAATATGACGCAGGCACAAGTCGATGCGTCCCTACGTGCTTTTAAAACGTCAACTGGCAAGCGTATTATCGATCGGGTTGTAAGCGAGATGATGCTGTCTGACGGCGACGAGATGGCCGAGATGAGCGATGATGAGGCGCGATCGCTGACCGACAGCGCCGATGTCGCTGCCTTGGTCGCCTTTGAGAAGAGCGGTGCAGACCGAGCACTGGACAGAGCGTTGTCTTCCATTCCTGAGCGCGACGATGATGTAACGGGCGAGATCGACGCATTGCTTCTCGCCATGCTCAAGACATTGAAAACAAATACAGGAACGGCCGTGATTACCGATCCTGCCGGCCCGGTTATTTAACCACTACATCTGCACCAATGCGGCAGAGTGCCGCCTATATCGTTGGAACATGACAATGAACGACTATATGGCCACCGAAGAAGAACGCGCCCGCATTGCCGAAGTCGGCATGTATCACCCGGATATGGAAGGCGACGCCTGTGGCGTGGGCCTGGTCGCCGCGACCGATGGCCGCCCGTCGCGCCGCGTGGTCGCCTCCGCGATCGATGCGCTGAAAGCCGTATGGCACCGTGGCGCGGTGGATGCCGATGGCAAGACCGGCGACGGCGCGGGTATCCATGTCGATCTGCCGGTGCGCTTCTTTGACGATGCGATTGCGGACTCCGGCCACAAGCCGCTGCCCAATCGCCTGGCCGTCGGCATGATCTTCCTGCCGCGCACCGA
>JAEMRT010000136.1 GCA_016463225.1 Sphingopyxis sp.
CGCGGCGCTGATGGCGCCCGACGATCTCGCGGTGGCGCTCGAGGTCGCCGATCTGTGCGACGGCGAACTGCCGCGCTGGTACCGCGACGATGCGCACGAACCGGCCCCGCTCCCGGCGACTCCGCCCATCCCGGGCGAGCGCGATGGGGCTGAACTTTCCTGAACTTTGGCCAGTGTACAGCGCCGTTGGGCTGAACTTTCCTGAACTTTGGTACCGCGGCCGCGCCGCCGCCCGCCTAATTCAGCACTGACCCGTCCGGAAACCCCCGCACCGCCGCCACCGCGAACATCACCCCGCCGCGCACCGCCTCGGGCGGGTCGGCGAGCAGCGCGAGCTTCACCAGCTCGCGCGTCACTTCGCTGTCGTCATCGACGACCAGCCGTAGCGATTCGACGCCGATCTCGTTGCGCGTGACCACAACGTCGCGGATCAGGCTCAGCGGCCAGCTGTCGCTGCTGCCGCGGTACAGCCGCGCGCCATCGTGAAAGATATAGGTCTCGCGCTGACGCCACAGCCGGTGGAAATGCACCAGCCCCAGCATCGCCACGCCGATCAGCGCGGTCACCAGCAGATTGCCGAACAATATGTGGCGGATGATGTCGGCCACGCGCTCGCCCTCTGCCTGCCGCGCCACCAATCCGATCAGCGCCAGCGCACACAGCACTTGCCCCGCCGCCAGCGGCTTTGCCGTGAGCCGCCCGATCACGACTATCCTGTGGTCCCACCGCGCCATCGCCGCGGATATAGGCATCGCCGCCGCGCAGCGCCAGCCGCCGCCGTCACCGCGCACGAAAATGGCCCGCTCCAAGGGACACCGGGAGCGGGCCAGTTTCGGCGCCGGCGCGCGCTATCGCGCTACCGGTACCGGATTATCGCGCTGAAATTATTCGGCTTCTTCGAACAGGTCGACCGCAGTCGCGCCGGTCGCCGACAGGCGGATCGTGTCGCCTTCGACGGTGGCGACCAATCCGGCGGGCAGATAATGATGCTTGCCGTCGACGCTGTCGCTCTTCGCCATCTTGATGCGTTCGCCGTCGAGATGATCGACGGTCCCGACATGGACGCCGTCGGCGCCGATGATGTTCATATGTTCCTTGATCGCGCTATGGTCATGCTCAGCCATCGTCATTCTCCTTGCCGCTTTGCGGGACAGCCCGCGAAGTACTTGGCAGATACGCCCGGCGGCGGCGTTCGATCCCGCGCCGCGGACGAGCCGCCCCAAAGCCGCGGCTGCTTCCCAAGCGCCGCGCAAAGGCCTAGCCTGCGCATCATGCGCTTTCCCATTGTCTTTGTCGCCATCCTGTTGCTGGCCGTGCCGCTGCCCGCCATCGCCTGTTCGGTGGTGCCGGGATACCGCGTGCCGACCAATGTCGAGCTGGTCGCCGACGCCGACCTGATCCTGCTCGCGACCGTGACGGAGGGCGACCGCGCGCCCGACGCCATCCCCGAACAGCGGATTACCGTCGAACCGCTCGCCGCGATCATGGGCGAGCTACCCGCCGGCCCACTCGCAATGCCGGGATGGATTGCCACCGGTGCCGAAGCGATGCTCAGCAATCCTTACGAGCTGAAAGACGCGCATCCGCAAAGCCTGGCGGGCGCGTGCAACCGAATGGGTTTCCCCCGCGGCTCCCGCGTCCTGTTCTTCCTGAAATGGGAAGGCGATCATTGGCGCGCCGCGGGCGGGCCGTTCAGCCGTTGGGCCGAAGATGTGCTGACTGACGACGCGCCGTGGCTGCAAGTCGTCCGCCTCTATGCCGAGGCCGCGGCACTGCCCGCCGGCGACCGCACCGCCTATCTGACCGCCCGCCGCGACGAACTAAGCGCCGAGCGCGACAATCCGGTGGCGCAATTGCTCGCCGCCGACATCGACCGCCAGCTCGCCGGTCCGAACGCGCCGCTGCGCAGGGAATTACCGCCGGCGCCCGACGACGAAGCGGACACCGCGGAATATTGACCTGGCGTTTGTCCTGCCGGTCATGCGGCGGCAGCCAGCACCTTGTTCTCGATGACGCGAATGAACACGTCGGGATCCTGCGCACCGGGGATCAGCATCCGGCCGCCAAGGATGAAGGCGGGAACGCCAGTGATATTCTGGTCAGCCCAATAGGCTTCTTCGGTGCGCACCATGTCGCCGAACTCGCCCGATGCGAGGATCGCTTGGGCGCGGGCGCGGTCGAGACCGACCGAAGCAGCAACGTCGGCGAGCACTACATGGTCGCCGACATCGCGATTGTCGGTGAAATGCGTCGCAAACAGCGCCAGCTTCAGTGCCGTCTGCACGCCCGTCGCCGCGGCCTGCTCGGGTTCCTCCAGCGCGCCCGCCCACGTGAGCAGCCGGTGCGCGTCGAAACTGTTCCGCATCCGGAAACCGGGGCCGCGGTTAAAGACAAAGCCCAGATCGGCGGCGACGCCTGCCATCTTGCCGCTGTTCGCACGGCTCTGTTCGGCGGTGATGCCATATTTGCGCATCACATGCCCGGCGGCATCCTCACCCTCGGGCGGCATGTCGGGGTTCAGCTCGAACGGGTGCCACTGGACGCGAAAATCCAGCCGGCCTTCGAAGTGCGTCATCACAGTTTGAAATTTCAGCCAGCCAATGATGCACCAGGGGCACATGACATCGGACACGATGTCGACGCTCAGGCGCGGTACGTTCGGTTCAGTCAACGAAAACCTCCTGCCCGTCGTGCTCAGTCGGTCGACCGGCGATCCTTGCCCGTCCGCCGAGCGGCCTTGCGACGCTCCGGTCCCTGATATGCGGGATCGTCGGTGACGCGTCTGTCCGTCGACCGCCTGTCCGAACGCGCCCGCTTGTCGTCATCCGCTGCCATACGTCCCTCTCACCACAACCGGAAAAAGAAGCGGCCCGGCGCGGATTAACTCACAAAATGACTACAAATACAAGAAGAGCGCCGTTCCAGTGCGCCGTTAGCCGCCCTTTATCCGGCGATATTGTCCGGACCATCCACATGTACTGCGGCATTCTGGATAGCCGCGGGGCGCGACAGCACCCACCAGCTGGCGACCATCAGGACGACGGTCAACGCCTCGATGATCATCGCCTGGACGATCGCACCATTGACCAGATCGCCCATCGCTGCGCCCAGCAACCGGCCGGTCAGCGCGGTGCCATAAAGCGCCGCGGGGACGAGCAAAGCGCGCGTCCAGCCGGGGACCAATGCACCGACGGCAGCGCTGCCCGCCGCGACAAGGAAAAAGGCCGACAGATCGGCGCGCACCGTGTTCGCGGCGGCGCCCTCGATCCCGATACCAAATGTTTCGGTAAAGGTCGCCGGGTCCAAGACTCCCTGTACGCCCAGGATGGTGAAAAAGGCGGCCCACAACAGCACCGCGCCGCGCCAGATCCAGTTGGTCATCATTGTCTCCCCGTTGTTATCGTCCAAGCTGAACCAACAGGCGGGAATGTCAATGGTTGCGCGGGCTTATACAGCGTCGGCAGCAAAGGTCTCTGCGATCCAGCCGCCGCCCAGCACCCGCGTCTGATCGACGGGGTCGTACAGCACCGCTGCCTGTCCCGGTGCGACGCCATATTCCGCGTCGTTAAAGATCAACCGCTCGCCGGCAACGCGCGCCGGTACCGGTCGCGCCATGCTGCGCACCTTGGCGAGCACCTCGCGGCCGTCAACTGCGTCCAGCCAGTTTGCTTCACCCAGCCGCGCCCCCGACACAGCGAGCGCGCGGCGCGGTCCGACGATCACCCGCTTCGCGCCGGCGTCGAGGCGCACGACATAAAGCGGCTCGGCCTGTCCACCAATCTCGATCCCGCGGCGCTGGCCAACGGTGTAATGGATCAGCCCCTTGTGTGCGCCCAGCACGGTGCCGTCGACATGGACGATGTCGCCCTGATCATCGGCCTCGGGACGCAGCTTGCGGACCAGCGTCGCATAATCGCCGTCGGGAACGAAGCAGATGTCCTGACTGTCGGGCTTGCCCGCAACGCCGAGGCCAAGGTCGCGTGCGATCTCGCGCACGGCGCTCTTCTCCATGCCGCCCAAGGGAAAGCGCAGGAAATCGAGCTGGTCCCGCGTCGTCGCGAACAGGAAATAGCTCTGGTCGCGCGCCGGATCGATCGCACGGTGCAGTTCCGCGCCGTTCGGCCCCGTCATGCGGCGGACATAGTGGCCGGTCGCCAGACAATCGGCGCCCAGTTCCTTGGCGAGCGCAAACAGGTCGGTGAACTTCACCCCCATGTTACAGCGTACGCATGGGATCGGCGTCCGCCCGTTCAAATATTCGTCGGCGAACTGGTCGATCACCGTGTCGCGAAACCGGCTTTCATGATCATAGACATGATGTGCAAAACCCAGCCGGTCAGCCACCGCGCGCGCGTCCTTGATATCCTGTCCGGCACAGCAGGCGCCAACGCGCTTTGCCTTGGCGCCATGGTCGTAAAGTTGCAGCGTGACGCCGATGACTTCGGCGCCCGATCGCGCCGCCAATGCGGCCACGACGCTCGAATCGACTCCACCCGACATCGCGACGACGATTCGCCGATCCTTCAATGGCGCAGCCAGCTGAAAGTCGGCCTGAGCAAGCCCGGCAGGAGAAATCATCGTCGCCATGATGCCCGCCATCTAGGGATGCCAACCCAAAAAAGCCAGCTTTTCCGCCACCCCTGTCAAGATATTGACGGGGGTTAAGCTTCGCTAACAAGGCATGAAATGGGCATTTACGCGACCTTAGGTGGTCCACGCTAGACCAGCATCATGAATGTCGCCCCGTCCGAATTTCCGCGCCTCGCCGGTGCGGCCAGATTGTCGAAGCCCGGCTTTGACATCATCTTGGCCGTGTCCAGCGCGCGGCAAGCCGCGCAGCCGACCGTCCGGTTGCTGCAAGCGGACACGACTCGCCGGACCCACGCCGCAACGCTTAACGCGCTGCGCCACCTGCTCGGTGGATCGCGCCGTGCGCCGGAACAAAAGACGCCACGCGTCGTTCGTTTCTTCGACCTGTCGGACGGAGTGAACGCCCTGCCGGAAACTATGAACAGCCTGTTTACCAGAGGATTTCAGCCGATGTTGAGTCCCTCTGATTTAGAGACAAATGCGTCGGACAAATTCCCCCCCGACGTCGAAACCATGGAATGAATATGATCGAGAATCAGAAAATCCGGCCGGCTCAGGTCATCGGCCCCCTCGGCGAACCGCTGACGATCGACTCGCTGCCGCCGCCGTCGACGACGCGCTGGGTCGTGCGTCGCAAGGCCGAGGTTGTTGCCGCGGTCAACGGCGGGCTGCTCAGCGTTGACGAGGCCTGCGAACGCTACAGCCTGACGCTCGAGGAATTTGCCAGCTGGCAGCGCTCGATCGATCGCAGCGGTATGCCGGGGCTGCGCGTCACGCGCATCCAGCACTACCGCGACCTGTACGAACGCCAACAGCGGTTCTGAGCCGCGGGACTGGATCAGGACTATCGAAAGAGGGCGCTTAGGCGCCCTCTTTTATGTCCGCCGTCTGCCCCACCGTCAAAGGACAACGCCAGATTTTCGGTGATTTGGCGATCACCATGCAACCCTATTGTTCACTCCGCGTTAAGCCCCGGAGTCAACTTTGGGAGTCACTCGATTATGCGTAAGATGTTCATTACCCTCGCCGCCACGTCCGCCCTCGCTCTTGGCGCTTGCCAGAGCCCGGCCGCCGACAAGGTCGAAGATCAGGCCGAAGCGCAGGCCGACGTGATCGACGATCAGGCTGATGCCATGCCCGAAGGTCCGGCAAAGGAAGCCACCGAAGCCAAGGCAGACGCCGTTGAAGCCGCTGGTGAGGAAAAAGCGAACGCTATGGACGACAATGGCGAGATCGCCCCGTCGGAAGTGGGCGCGGACGCCGCCAAGAAGTAAGGCCTGCCTTCCCTAAAAGGGCAGCGCGAAGGGCGCCGGATCGATTCCGGCGCCCTTTGTCGTGTCCGGCCGAATTTTTTGGCGATTTGCGACGTCATGTGACGCGGGTCACCACTTCGTAATCCCGTTGCGTCTATGAAGGCAGCGTGGACGGAACGCCTCGGCACCCGCGCCACGGCCTACCTTCCCGCCGCCGGTAGCGACCCCCGGCGGCGGGAGGGACTAGGCCGAACCTCCCCCATCGCTTTCCAGCGCGTGCAGGACATCCTGCACCCCGGGCGCATCGGTATCGGCGCGCAGCGCTGCCAGCCCCGCCACAACGTCGAGCCGATATTCGGCAACGCCCGCCGACTCACCGGTCCATTCGGCATCAAGCGATTTAACCAGCCGTTTCGCGGCGGCATTTTCCGACAGGATATGGATGTCGAGCACCGCCAGTCCCTCGGCGCGGCAATGGACGAGCAGCGCCGCGGTCATCATCCGCGCCAGCCCCTGCCCCTGAAATGCGTCGACGACCGCGACCGAAAACTCGCCGACGCGGCCACCATCGCCGTACCGCACCGCATGGACCGCGCCGATCGCCGGTTGCCCCTCGCATTCGGTGCAGATTGCGCCCCACGCGATGTGGTCATGGCCGTCGACGTCGACCAGTCGTTCGATCACCGCGTCCGGCAATACTGCCACCGGCGAGAAAAAGCGCAGATAGCGCGACTCCGCGGACAATTGGGCGATCCCGTCGCGCAGCAATTGCTCGTCGTCGGGGGTGATGGTGCGAAGGCATATGATCGTGCCGTCGTTGAGCGCGCTATGCACCGCGATGTCCGCGATCGCCTTGGCCCGTCGTGGCGCCTGTCCGTCCGTCGCGGTCATCGCGGCCTCCCAGTCCGACCATGATAGGGGGTGCCCACGTCGCTGGCAAATACCGTTCGAAGCAGAGCCGCCCGATTGGTGAGATGTTGAAAGCGGTTTGGCTTACGAACTTCTATGGTCGGGATCGTCTAAGCAAGCCGACAAGGGACCAGATTTTTGATCCACACGCCGATCGACAGCCGGATCGAAGACGCACCTGCGATCGAAACGCTTGGCACACGGCTGGCGCGGCTACGGCGGATCCGGGGGCTGAGCAAGACCGATGTCGCCGACCGGCTGGGGATCAGCATCACCGCGATCTGCCATTGGGAACAGGACCGATCGCGGCCAAAGGCAGCGCGGTTGCAGGCGCTGTCGCAGCTGTTCGGCGTCTCGGCAGCCGATCTGCTGAGCGACGAAGGCGCGCCGGGGCGACAGAGCCTCGCGGATCTGGTCACGCGCTCCCGTGAAGAAATCGCGCGCACTGCTGGCACGACCCCGTCGAAGGTGCGGATCGTTATCGAGATGTAGGCGCGGGCTCTTGGCGTCCCAGCGCCGCCAGGATTGCCGCGCGCTGCTTGGCCCAGCTGATGCTGTCCGGTGCGATCAGTTCGACATGGCCCTCGCCCGGGGTTACCTCCATCGGCACCGTCACGCCGCGCTTTGCCATTGCTGCGCTGTAGGCGGCGCCGGTTGCAGGCGGGGTCACATGGTCGCGGTCGTTGTTGAACTGCATCTCGCGCGCGGTGCCCAGCGGCATTTCGGGGGGCGAGGTGCGGGCATAGCCGCCGCGCGCCATCGCTGCGGGCGCCTCGGCGCCGCAGGCATGGTCGATGCTCGCCGCGCCCGCGCGCAGATCGGGTAGCCCGCCCTGACTGATCGCGATATCGATGCGGATCGGATCGGCGCCGCGCAACGCTTCGCCCGCCGCGAGCGCTGGCCGCCGCGCCAGCCACAGCGCCAAATGCCCGCCCGCGCTATGACCGATGGCTATCCGGGTACCGCCGGTGTCGAGGCCGTGCTTTGCGCCCTCGGCAACGAACAGGTCGGCGGCGCGCGCGACGTCTTCATAGGTTCCCGGCATCCCGCCGCCGCGGTCGACACCGCGATATTCGATGTTCCACACCCCAACGCCGTGCGTTCGCAGATCGTCCGCGATCCAGTTCATGATGTCGCGCTCGGCGACTGCGGTTTGCCAGCAGCCGCCGTGGATCATGATCACCGCAGGGTGCGGCCCCTTCCCCTTCGGCACCCACACATCGACGATCTGCAAGGCGTCGTCGCCATAGCGCAGCGTCGCGTCGGCGACCGGTTTGGCGCGGGTCAGCAGGTCGGGCCAGGTCATGATCGGCTTGTCGTTCACCGCACCCTCCTCACTCACGCTGCCGATTGCGACGGGCGCACAGGCCGCAAGCAGCAACGCCAGCCCGACAACCGCGCTTTTGCCAAGCCCGATCAGGCGTCGTCACCCATCCGCAGCGCGGCGATGAACGCCTCTTGCGGGATGTTGACGTTGCCATATTCACGCATCCGCTTTTTGCCCTCTTTCTGCTTTTCGAGCAGCTTTTTCTTGCGGGTCGCGTCGCCGCCATAGCATTTGGCGGTGACGTCCTTGCGCAGCGCGGCGATGGTTTCGCGGGCGATGACCTTGCCGCCGATCGCGGCCTGGATCGGGATTTTGAACATGTGGCGCGGGATCAGGTCTTTCAGCCGCTCGCACATGCCGCGCCCGCGCGTTTCGGCGGTGCCGCGGTGGACGATCATGCTCAGCGCATCGACCGGCTCGTTGTTGACGAGGATGCTCATCTTGACGAGGTCGCCGGGGCGGTGGCCGATCTGGTGATAGTCGAAACTGGCGTAACCGCGGCTGATGCTCTTCAACCGGTCGTAGAAATCGAACACGACTTCGTTGAGCGGCAGTTCATAGGTGATCTGGGCGCGGCCGCCCACATAAGTCAGGTTCTTCTGCACCCCGCGGCGGTCTTGGCACAGCTTCAGGATGCTGCCCAGATATTCGTCGGGGACATAAATCACCGCCTCGATCCACGGCTCCTCGATTTCGTCGATACGGTTCGGGTCGGGCATGTCGGCGGGGTTGTGGAGCTCGATCTCCTTTGCCGCCTCATTCTTGGTATGGCCGAGCTTGAGCTTATAGACCACCGACGGCGCGGTGGTGATCAGGTCGAGGTCATATTCGCGGGTCAGCCGCTCCTGGATGATCTCGAGGTGGAGCAGGCCGAGGAAGCCGCAGCGGAAGCCGAAACCCAGCGCCGCGCTACTCTCCATCTCGAAGCTGAACGACGCGTCGTTGAGGCGCAGCTTCTGGATGCTCTCGCGCAATTTCTCGAAGTCGTTGGCGTCGGTCGGGAACATGCCGCAGAACACGACCGGCTGGACTTCCTTGAACCCCGGCAGCGCCGCCGCCGCGGGCTTCTTCGCGTCGGTCACGGTGTCGCCGACGCGCGCCTGCGCGACGTCCTTGATCTGCGCGGTGATGAAGCCGATTTCGCCGGGGCCAAGCTCGGCAAGTTGCTCGATCTTGGGGGTGAAACAGCCGACGCGGTCGATCAGGTGGGTGGTGCCCGCCTGCATGAACTTGATCTGCTGGCCTTTTTTCAGCACCCCGTCGATGACGCGGATCAGGATGACGACGCCCAGATAGGGGTCGTACCAGCTGTCGACGAGCATCGCGGTCAGCGGCGCGTTCGCGTCGCCCTTCGGCGGCGGGATGCGCGTGACGATCGCCTCGAGCGCTTCCTCGATCCCGATCCCCGATTTGGCCGAGGCGAGCACGGCATTGTCGGCGGGCAGCCCGATGATATCCTCGATCTCGGCCTTCACCTTGTCGACGTCGGCGGCGGGCAGGTCGATCTTGTTGATCACCGGCACGATTTCATGGTCGTGCTCAATCGACTGGTACACGTTCGCCAGCGTCTGCGCCTCGACCCCCTGCGCCGCGTCGACGACCAGCAACGCGCCCTCACACGCCGCGAGCGACCGCGACACTTCATAGGCGAAGTCGACATGGCCCGGGGTGTCCATCAGGTTGAGCTCATAGGTCTCACCATCATGCGCTTTATATTTCAGGCGCACCGTCTGCGCCTTGATGGTGATCCCGCGCTCTTTTTCGATGTCCATATTGTCGAGCACCTGCGCCGACATTTCGCGCGCGGTCAGCCCGCCGGTGAACTGGATCAACCGGTCGGCGAGCGTGGATTTGCCATGATCGATATGCGCGATGATGGAGAAGTTACGGATGTGGGACATGGGCGTGGTCATGCGGGCGCGTTAGCAGGGGAAATGCGCGCTGTCAGCAGGGAGCGGAGGGCGCCACGCGGACGGCGCGCTTTTCGAGCGAAGCGTGGGCAAAGTTCAGGGAAAGTCAGCCCAATGAAACACACTTCAAGCGCCGTCAAAGATCGCAAAGGTCACCCACAGTGCGCGCGGGCGAAAGATCGCAAAGATCGCACGCGGCCGCGATGTTTGGCGCGCGGTGGAGCAGCGGGTTCAGACGAGTCAAAGAGCTAGGTTACGAGGGTGGCATGACGAAATATTGTAGGAAAGCGGTTTTTTGCGCGGAGGCGCGGGTGGCGCGGAGCAGAAGGATCAGCCGGCCAGCCACCGCGCGCAATCGTCCCTGACCCGCGCGTCGCGGTCGCGCATCCCCCGCTCCAGCACCGCCGCCCTGCCCTCGCCCTCCGCCACCGCCGCCAGCGCGGCGATGGCGTTTGCGCGGACTCTCGGGACGGGGTGCGTCTGCGCGACATGGCTGGCGATGCCTTGCGCCTCAGCGCTCAGGTGGACGGCGCAGCGGAGGAGCAGTTCGCCGCTGGTCAGGGTGGGGCGGCGGGCGATGGTGGGGGGCTGGCCGGCGCGCGCGTCCGCTTCGCGGCCCAGGTCGACGATATACTGGTCGCGCCAGGGGACATGTTCGCCCTCGTCCATGATGTTCAGGCTGACCGACAGGGTTTCGGGGGGCTGCTGGCAGTGGAGGTCGCGGTGGGCGCGATAGAGGAGCATGTGGCCTTCGCCAAGCTGGCTGCGTCCGGTGAAGGTCAGGTTGAGCGGCTCGGCGTGGCGGCCGTCGATCGCCTCTGGATCGACCTCCCAATGGTCGCTGACATAGCCGGGGCCGAAATAGCCGATGGTGAGAAAGTTGAAATTATGGTCGTGCGCGACGCCGTAGGAGAAGGCGGCGGCGCCACTGGTCCGATAGGCGGCGTCGGTCGCGGCGGGCCAGATATTGGCGCGCAGGTACCAGCCGCGCGGACTGCGGTGGAGGAGGATGACCTGCGCCGAATAGCGGTTGGCGGGCTGTGGGTTGTTTGTGTCGGATTGAAGCGCGGCGATGAGGTGGTCGGCGAGGAAGTCGCGGTTGCGCCCGAGGCCGGCGAGGAGGGCGGCGCAGCGTTGGATGCTGGCTTCGTCGGTGAGGTCGACGCCGTTCTGGTCGAGGGTGGCGGTGACTTCGGCGAGGGTGAGCGGTGGGCCGGGGGGTGGATCGATCAGGCGG
>JAEMRT010000226.1 GCA_016463225.1 Sphingopyxis sp.
GGTGATCATGCAGCTCATACTCCGCCTTTGACGCTTTCTGAACCGCAGTATTCATGCGACTTAACCGGGAGAAATACAAAGCTGCCGCCGCCAATGTGAAGACAAGAGTTAAGATAAACGCTGTCATTGACACAGAAATCAGGTAAAGAGTGGCAAAAATCAGCATTACGCCCATCTGAATTAGCATGCCCAAGCCGTTGCCGGTTTGGGAAATGGTCTGTATCTCTGTGCTCAATCCTTTGAATATACGTGTCCGACCGATATGCTCGACCCCATCCAACTCACAATGCCGCACCTTCTCAATCAGCCGACTGCGTAAGCGGTGGATTGCCCCTTCCACCTCCAAAGCGGTGGCGCGCAAAACAAACCGTTGCGACACGGTAAAGGCTGCGACCACTAGAATGAACATCACAGAAAGCGCGGTGGCCGAACCGCGCTGATCTTCGTCAAGCCGCGACGCGGCATTGATCAGCGCGAGTACAGCTGCATTGCTGAGCCCAGCTACAAGAACCATCACACCAATTCGCCGCAGGTCAGGTTTCGCCTCTGTTCGAAGGAGTCGGAGAAACTCCATTATTCACCGCCTTCATGTCTGTCCATAAAATGCATCATCCACCAATATTCTGGTGCCCAGCGGGCATCACGCGCCGGTCTTTTGGCACGCGTTACAATAGTACGCGTACATCCTAACTTTCTTTTCGTGCTTACAATCCAGGCATTTTCTTTCCCGTGCCGCCCGACAGCGGCGAATGAAATACTGCGAGATCAGCACATAAAGCAGCATAACGAAGGGGGTGAAAATCACCGATAGAAGGAAATAGCTCAAAAAGCCGGTCTTTCGGCTGATCCCGACAAGTCCGATCACGACACATAGTAACAGATAGATCGCGATAAGCACGGTCTTCCCTCCAGTATCCCAATCATCCCCATGCCCCGGAATCGGCCCCTTCAGACGAGAAACACGGGGCAGTTTTCTGACGCAAAAGTAACACTTAATCACAACATACAGCCGTCGTGATCTCAACCGCGACTATACTCCCACCCCGAAACGATGATGGCAACCATCAATTATCCTCAATCTTTGTCAAACCATTAACACGCGCGAGTCGGATTCAAAGCACCTATCCTGAGGCCAATATAATTGACCAACAGAGATATTTTAAATCTTTTTTAACGATAGCCTCCAACGGCTAGCTCGAGGGAACAGCGCCCGAAATTTTTCAGGAAAACGCTAAGATAGTTGAGCTTTTTTATCAAAAATTTATTATGAAATGACGACAGACGGCAGTTTTTTTTGTTGTAATGAGGCGGCAGCATAAAAATTTGTCGTTAATTGCAGCTCCAATTAAAAAAACAAGATGCCGGTTGGTTCGAATGGTTGTATAAGGGGTGTAATTATTGCCTATGGAGGGTGAGATGACGGCGTCTGAAGATACAAATTTGGTAAAGGCGGACACCGGATCGTCCGTGACGAAGGAAGCTGCAGCGCTTGAGCTGGTCCGGCGTCACGCAGGATGGGCGGCTGCGGGTGGCCTGGTTCCCATGCCAGGGCTTGACGTTGCGGCGATCCTAGCATCTCAGCTTAAAATGCTGTCCGATATCGCAGCACTTTACGACATTACCTTCAAGACGGAACTTGTTCGTCCGCTGGTCGGTTCTTTAGTCAGCAGCTTAGGTCCTGTTGCGGTGGCTCAAGCCTCGGGTTCCCTTCTGAAGACTATCCCGTTTGTCGGTACGATTGCCGCCATGTTCTGGCAGCCCGCTCTGGCTAGCGCCACCACATGGGCACTGGGCAAGGTCTTCATTCAGCATTTCGAATCTGGCGGTACTTTCCTGGATTTCAACCCGGAATCGGTGCGCGCGTACTTTCGCAAGCAGTTCGAAGTCGAACGGTCTGGTAGCGCTAAATCCGCTAAAGCTGCTTGATCTAAGCACGACGGCTGGGCATTACCCACCCCACAATCATAACGGGTGGTAATTTCAAGGTGCCATTGCCTTAGGATGAATGTCAGACCCCGCCGAACCCCGGCGGGGTTTTGATGTTATGTAATTGGCAGGGGCCTTGGGGCAGTTTTCGGCTGATTGAAAACCGCGTCGTCAATGCAGGACAAGGAAAGCGAGAGTGTGTTCTCATCAGTAGAAACACACTTTCAGCCTTTGCTTTATACCTGAGCGGTTGAGTTTTGCCTGAGGCGCCCACGGGTATCCGCAAGTTGAACTGGGCCGCAACCCCATCAACACCAGAGTAAGAATTTTCTGGCATTGGTCTTATTGGGCAATAACTGTCGTCGCTGCACCTGCTGGTAAAGCATTGACCGATAGGCTTAGGGCGATCATCTGGCGCAGCAGACCGACAACCTCGATCGTGGTCGTCGCTGTCACAGGGATGCTGTAGGTGTCGCCGCGATACTCCACCGACACAAAGCTTTTTTCGGTGATTGGGGCGTTCTTCCTAACAAGGAACAGTCGCGCCTTGATCGGGTCCTGCCCCATGTCCCGTGCGATCCCATCAACCAGAGTGTTATAAGCCGGGTTATCGAGGCCGGCGCGCATGATCTGACCCAGATAGCGTATAACACCGTAGGTTGATCGTGGATACAGGGTATAGGTCGACGGAGGCGCCTCCGGTTCGGCTTCTGACTTATTAGCCTGGAACGAGAAGGCGGCTTGCGGGCCCGGCGGTTCTGGAGGATGGGGCGCAGCGTCAGCAGCCATTGCCGAACAGGTGGACTGCGGCTCAATCCGACCGACCACGTTGGCGGACGCCAACTTTTGGTCGAAACAGAGCGTGGAGACGGGGCGACGGCGCATAAGCTGATAGGCTACCCCCTCCTTTGACGAAACTGGTGTGAGCTGGAACCCGGCCTGTGCCAACTCCACCAGATGGCGGAGATTGGTCACCTCCGAAGCAGACATAGGCGGCCCGATCGACTGTGACCGCGGCAATGCCACTGCCGTCATCCCCAGCTCCAGGTTGCGGCGCATCAGCTCCAAAAACTCGCCATATCGCGGGTCGGACGGATCATTAGTATAAATG
>JAEMRT010000137.1 GCA_016463225.1 Sphingopyxis sp.
ATGCCGACAAGCAGCGCCCCGACCGGCTCTATATGGCGCGCTATGTCTATTCGATTCTCGACCGGCCCGCCTGGGTCGTGGGCGACTATCTGGTGGAACCGAGCGGGCGAACGCCTGCGCCACCGGTGCTGCGCACGATGCGCGAGCCCGAACCGGGCAGCACAGACGTGCCGACGCAAGAGGCCATGCCGCTTACCCTCCATCCGGAGAAACGGCCATGAGCGCGCGGCCCGGCTACAAGGGTCTGAGCTATCAGCGCCTGCGCGCCGCCGTGACCCGCGATGCCTATTCGGATTTCCTGCCGATGGTCGCCTGGGTCGAAGAGGAGGAAGCTTTCCTCTGCATCGACGATGGCTGGGGCCAGGCCTGGGAGCTTGTGCCGTCCGCCTATATGTTCGCCCATGTGCAACAGGCGTTGCTCGGGCTGCTCAACATTCATTTCCCCGAAGGCACGGTCCTCCAGCTTATCACCTTCGCCGATCCGCTGATTGATCCTGCGCTTGATGCCTATCTCGATATGAAGGTCAGGCCAGACCCGCTGGTCCAGGCCTCGGCACGGCGTACCGCCGACTATCTGCGCGGCGGAACCAGGGGCCTGGATGCACTCCATGCCATCCCGGTACGCGACTTCCGATTGTTCCTCGCAATCAAGACGCGGGTGAAGCTCGGCGCTGACCTGCGCCGCCAGGTCGAGGAGCAACTGGCGAAGATGGGTATCCGGCGGCTACCGCCCGATGAACTGGTCAGCTTCTATCGCCGAATCTTCAACGGCGTCTTCGCGCCCGCGCCGGGGGTATTCCTGAGCGAAAGCATGGGCGGCATGCCCGCCCCATCGATCGCGCGGCAGATTATCGAGGCTGGGCCTGACCTCTGCTTCGAGGGCCCGGAAGTATTTCTGGGCAACCAGGTGGCGCGCTGCCTCACGCCCAAGGCGCCTGCGCGCCGGATCACCGCCGAGCGCGCCAACCGTCTCATGGGCGGGATGCGCGGCTCTGCCGAGGACAGCGACCAGATTGGTGGGCCATTCCTCTATTGCCTCTCGGTCCTGTTCGATCATTCGCAGTTCGAAATCCACAAGCGCGCGCAGATCCTCTCGGCGCAAAAGGCCGCGGGCAGTTTTGCAGTCGAGGTCGGCAAGCAGATCGAGGAAATCGGCTGGATCCTTGATGAAGCCTCCAACAGCCGGTTCGTGTCGGTGATCCCTACCATGTGGGTATTCGGCCGCGACAGCGCTCAGGCGCGCGAGATGGCGGCACGCGCCAAGCGATTGTGGGAATCAGAACCCCTGCCCTTCATGGTGCAGGAAGAAAGCTATCTGCTTCCCGTGCTGCTCGCTGCCAGCCTGCCCTTCGGGCTTTATCCCGAGAAGCAGACATTGAAACTGCTGGAACGCGATTTTCGCATGGCCGTGAAGGCCGCCAGCCTCATGGCGCCGGTCCAGACCGATTTTCGCGGCGGCGGCCGCCCGGCCCTGCTCTATGTCGGACGCAAGGGCCAGCTCATCACGCTCGATCTCTTCGACCCGCGCATCAACAATTATAATTTCATCGTTTCGGCTGAGTCCGGAGCGGGCAAAAGTTTCCTGCTCAATAATTTGTGCCAGCAATATTATGCGCAGGGCGCGCTCATCCGCATCATCGATATCGGCGGCAGCTACCGCAAGCTCTGCACGCTCTGCTCGGGCCGTTATATCGACATCGGCGAGGAGCGCCTGGTGCTCAACCCTTTCGACATGGGGCTGGCTCTCGATGGCGAGGACAAGCAGTCGGCGATCGCCATGGCGGTAGCGATCGTCGCGGAAATGGCGAATGCCTCGACCCGCAAGCCCGTCAGCACATCGGAATGGAACCTGCTCAAATCCGCCGTCCAATGGACCGTTGATAGCGGGCGCGGCGACGACGGCATCGACGCGGTGCGCCATTGGCTCGGCCGCTATCCCGACAATGCCGCCTCGGACCTCGACCGGGTCGACCATCTGATACCGGTCGCGCGCGAACTGGCGTTCAACCTGCGCGATTTCGGGTCGCAGGGCGCCTATGGCCATTTCTTCAACGGTCCCTCGACGCTCGACATCTCGCGCGACGAGTTTGTGGTGCTGGAGCTCGAACGCTTGAAGGCGCTACCAGACCTCTTCAACGTGATCGTCATGGTGGTGGTGAACGCGGTCACGCAGGAACTCTATCTCTCGGCGCGCGACAAGCCCCGCTTCGTGCTGTGCGATGAGGCCGCGCAGTTCATGACCCGCAGCGACGGGCAAGATCTCTCCCGTCTCGCCGAGGCGTTCGGCCAGGGCTATCGCCGTGCGCGCAAATATCAGGGGAGCTTTGGCATCGTGCTGCAAAGCATGAACGACCTCATGCTCTTTGGCGGCACCGGTCAGGTCATACTGGAAAATGCCGCGACCAAATTCCTGCTCCAGGGGTCCACCTATGACAAGGCAGTGGACAACAAGATCCTCGACTATTCAGGCTTCGTCCTCGATCTCCTGAAATCGGTCCGAAACGCCAAGCCCAACTATTCCGAAGTGTTCATCGACAGTCCATTGGGCCTCGGCATCGCGCGACTGGTGGTCGACCCCTTCAGCTACTGGATCAATACTTCAGCGCCCAACGAGGTTGCCGCCTTCGAGACGCTGGTGCGGGCCGGTCGCAATCCGCTGGAGGCGGTGTGCGAACTGGCTGGTGTCGATCCAGCCCAAATACTGGGCGGAAATACTCGCCAGGGCGGGAGGGCGGCATGACGCACAAGCCTGTAACCCATCCCGATCAGCTGGCGCTCGACTGGGAAAACGACCCGGCGATCGAAGCGATGATCGAAGCGCGTGTCGCCCGTCGCGCCGAGGCCGCTGCTTTCCATTGGCGACTGCGGCTGGTGGCCATCGAAACCTGCATGATGGGCAGTCTCGTCATCATAGCCGGGATCGCGCTCCATCAGCCGCCGCTCCAGGCCATACGGGCGGGCATCCTGGTGGCTGCCGCCTGCTGTGCGAGCGGCATGCTGCTGATCGGCCTGTCGGGCGCATGCGGAATGGTCTTCTCACGCTTGCGGCAATGGAGGGCGCGATGAAGGCCGATCACAGCAATGGCTTCGATCTTGGCCTGGACGTCGGAGACGACGTCCATGGGCTCCTTGCCTATGCGCGCAGCGTGAGCAACCCGGCGCTTGGTATCGACGCGGTCGCGCAGGCGATCGTCACGGTCGTCCAGGCGGAACGCCGTTATGCGCGGATGAGCTATACAATGTTGGTGACCGGCGGTATCGCCAATGCCGCATTTTGTGCATATGCTGCGGCGTGGCTCTTCCAGGCGCCGCTTGCCCAAGCCATCTTCATCGGCATCTGCGCCGGAATGGGCGCGGGCTCTACGGGTCTGATCCTTATTCCCTGGGACGCAATCGCCGAGCGCTTTCATGCCATCACCCAGCGGTGGAGGCGGTTATGAACGGCATCTTCTCGGCCACGCCCGCGCCAGGACCCATCCGTCTGCTGATCGGCAGCCAGGGCCTTGCGCTCGTACAAACCTGTATCGCCTGGCAGTTACCCTCTGTGCCCGCGGTCGTCCGCATTCTCGGCGCGGTCATTGCCGTCATTGCGACAGCGGCGCTGATCAGCGCCGCTGTCGGCGAGGCGCGCGAGAACCCTTCGCCATATTGGAGACGGCGTCATGGGCGCTAGAACGATGGGTCCAAGGCGCTCTCGTCATGCTTTATGGGCAATAGCGCCATTGGCGCTGATGCCAGGACTGCTGACGCACGCCCCCGTCACGGCCGCGACCAGCATTATCGGGCGCACCTGGCCGATCGCCGAGCCCGATGCGCTGAGCGAGATCGAAAGCCGCGCCGCGCGGGTCCCCGACATGAAAGCCGCCTTTGGCCCGCGCGAGCGCTGGTCGGCGATGAAGCCTGCCGCACTCGGCATCGCCCGCGTCGATCGCCGCCGAACGGTCGTGCCTTTCTATACCCTCGATCAGGATATCCGCCTGCCGGGCGGAAAACTGCTTTACGCAAAAGGCTATAGCTTCAATCCGCTTGCCTATGTGTCGCTACCCCAACGGCTGATCATCGTTCACCCCCGCGATCTGGCCTGGGCGCTGCGCACAGCAAGGCCCGCCGATTTCATCCTGCTTGCCGCCGATGGTCTTTCCCAGGCGGAAGATACCGATGCCGATGCGATCACATTGGGTGAACGTCACGGCCGGGCGCTGTTTCTGCTTGAGGAGCGCGTAAAGACACGGCTTGGCCTCACAGTCGCGCCGGTGATCGTCGCCCAGACGGGGCAAAAGCTGGTGCTGACCGAGATCGCCATGCCCCCCAGTCCACGGAGGGCAGCGCGATGAAGATGCTCGCGATCCGAAAAATCATGACGCGCGGCTCGGCCCTCGCGGCGCTGGCGATCGCATCACCCGCTTATGCCTCCAAATGCGAGGCGGGCACGATCTTCAATCCGATCACCAAGGTGCGCTGGAGCTGCATTTTCCCGATCACCATCGGCGGCGTGAAGGTCGGACCAACCGACCCGCTCGGCAAGGCGCTCGATGCACAATCGGCCTCAAAGCCGTTATGCGCCTGTCGCAAGGGCGTGACATTCTGGTTCGGCGTCAAGGTCAGCTTCTGGTCGCCCAATCGCATGGTCGATGTTGTGACCGAGCCCGGCTGCATGATGGCGCTCGGCGCTGACATCATGCCCACCGGCGGCAGACTGCAGGGCAGCCAGACCAGCATTGCCGACGGCACCAACACGCGCAAGATGTTCGCCCAGATGCACTATTATATCGCGCCGGTCTGGAAGATGCTCGACATGTTCACCGACCTGCCCTGCATCGAGGATGACGGCTTCGACGTAGCGCTGATCACCGAGGTCCTGCCGACATGGCAGTCGGCGACTTTGGGCGCGATCATCCAGCCAGAGGCGATCCTGTTCGGCAATCCGGCCGCGGGCCTTGCTTGCATGGCCGACAGCGCTGCGGCCGCAGCAGGCAAGGTCGTCGATCCGCTCTTCTGGTGCATGGGATCTTGGGGCGCGACCTATCCGATCGCTGGCGACATCCATTTTGGCGACAGCGTCGAGGCCTGGGCGGGGCTCGCCGCGCGCGGCATCTTCATGATGGGGCGGCTTGGCGCGCTTACCGTCAGTTCAGCGGATGGCTGCTCGTTCATCCCGCAGCCGGTCTGGACCAAGAGCCGCTACAAGTTCCAGCTGATGGAACCGGTCAAGGGTGGCCAGTGCGTCAATATCGGGCGGCCCGGCGCGCTGTGGACCAGCGCCAAACATGCGCCGGGCAAGGACAATGCCCAGTTCATGCTGTTTGAAAAGACGATCTGCTGCGCCGGGGTTTCGACGCCATGACCAGGTCGCCTTTCCCGATCCGCATGCCCTCGCCTGGCATCAGCCGATGGTCTGCCCGTCATTCCACCGAGCCAGGCGTTCCCCATGCGGTCAGGCCAGTGTCGCATCCCCCCTGCGGCACCGGTCGGACGGTCGGCGTGGCCACAGATACAGACGATCATGCGGCGGTCCCCTCTTCGCCGCATATGGTCGTGGCCACGCTGACCGTTTTTGAAGGCCAGGCTGTATTCCAGGCAGAGCTTGCCGACCCTGTTCCAGCTATATTTCTGTTCCGGCTGCGGCGCGGGTCGCGGCAGATCGCTCTGCGCGAGACGCGGCGATGAGGCCAGCTACCCTCGTCCTTGTCGCAGCACTGAGCCTGCATGTCCCGCTCCATGCGCAGACCGCGCAGGACCGCGCCCGCGCCGCTGCGGCCGCCGCGCGAGCGAAGAGCGCTGACAGCGACGCGCTGCTGGGCAATTATGTGACGCCGGGGCTGGCGGGACAGCCCATCACCACCCTCGACACCAAACAGACCTTCACCCCCAATCTTGCCTGCCAGAAAAGCGCAACGCTGCTCGAACTGCTCGCCCAGCCCAGCGCCACCGGCGATATCGGCACGCTCAGCATATCGCGCGACAGCGATCTCGACGGGAGCTTCGATGAGGCACTGACCGTTCCGGTCCCCACGTCCGGGATTTGCGCCAATGGGATCATCTCCTGCACGCCTGGCAGTTGGGACGCGTGCCGCTTCTTCCGCTGGGACGCTTCTGCATCCGGGGCACTGAAGCTGTCGCAGGTCGAGCTGACCGATCTGGCCGGTTGTTACTGCGTCAATAATAGCTGCGGCAGCAATCTGGTCTGGGGCAATATGGCCTCGATCCTCAAGGATCTGGGCGGCGGCGTTGTCGGCGCGCTCACCACGGCCGATCCGCGTATCGGCATCGCGCAGGCGTCCATCGATGGCCCGCTCATCCGCTATACCGGTGCGCAAACCACATCCTGCACGGCGCAACCGCAGGTTGGCGCCACGGCCTACAAGGCCAATCCCGGCGCCATGGCGGGCGACGCCTATGGCGCCGCGCAAACGAGCAGCATTTTCCAGGCGCTTTCCGCCTCGTCGACCGGAACCGGCACGTCGCAGGTGCGCCGGAGTTGCGCCATCACCCGGCAGATCACGCAGGAAGAAATGACCGCCGAGATGATCATCGACCGCGTGGTGGGCGGCTACTCAACCTATGCCGCAGGCCCAAACAGCCGCACCTTCGTCATGGGTTCGCCCATCGACAATAGCCTGTCTGGCGGATCCTGCACTCTTATCGATTTTCATATGACATTGCGGGTCAAGGACGCCGCAAGGCTTCAGCAGCTACTGCTGACCCGCTTTGGCGGGGACGATTGGGCGCAGATCAGGATCGATGGCGAACTGGTTGGCTCAGGCCCGGAAGCCTGGACCGGATCGGGACCGCCGCCGGGCAAATGCGAGAAGAAGAGCGCCTTCTATGTCGATCCTGGTCTCGATCTCACCTCCAGGCTGACGCAAGGCGATCATGATATCTGGTTGCGGGTCGCGGTTGCCGATGGCGGTGAAGCCTATGCCGCGATCGAAGCGAAAGTGGACGCCGGCTGCAAGTCGAGCGAGCAGCTTGTCGATAGCTGTTCGGGCTATGCGGCCAATAATGCGTGCCGTCTCGACGATGAGAATGTCGATGGCGTCATCACCTATCGCAACGGCGTCAAAACAGGGCTCACCCCCCTGTCCCAGACCCGGTTGATCGGCACGGGCGCCTGTGCGACGTCGATCAACCGCGCCTTCTTCGAGCGCCAGCGCAGCTACACCTGCACGGTCGATAGCGGCGCGGTTCCACAGCCTGATCTTTCCCGCGGCGCCTATATCATCGATCATTCAACCGAGACCTTGCTTGCTGATCGGGTCAAGAATGCCGATGGCAGCCATAGCCTGACAACCCGCAATTTCTCCTTGCCCGTGGCCGGCAGCGTCAATGCCTGCGAGCCTATCTGCAAAACCCGCAAGGCGCAGGTCAATATAGCCGCAGCCCCCGATGGCTTGACCGGTTCCAGACAGAGTGATCCCATGGGCTGGGACGATCATTATCACGCCTGCCAGGAGAATGGTGTCTGCCCTGCGGGCGAGGGCGAGGAACTGGTGCAGGGCTGTGGCTGCATCGATGATTTTCCCGAAGCGGTGGCGATGATGCAGACCGTACGTCTGGGCGGCGCCGACATGGTCTGCACGAGTGCCGTGCGATGAGGTCGCTGCGTATCTTGCTTTTGGGGCTGATCCTCCTCGTCGGCGCTGGTTCCTTATTCCCCGGCACCGCAAGCGCTCAGCAGCTTTGCGCTGTCGATCTTAACGGCAATGGCGATGCGGCGGACGACGGCGAAACGGCAAGCTGTCACCTGACCGGCGCGGGCGGATGGATGTGCCCCATCGGCGAAACGCGGTGTGAGACGGATGGAGCGGGAGCAATGCGCTGCCCTCTTGGCGATCAATATGCCTGCGCCGTGCCCGCGAGCGGCGGCGCGCCGACCTGCTCGGCCAACGCTTGTATCGACACCAGCGCCAATCCCATCATTGAGGAGCCAGTGGTGGATGATCCCGGCGTTGCGGCCGACGGCCCCGTCGATGCCGATGGCAATTGCCTTGGCACGATCGAGATTTTTTCCGGCCGCGCGGCGCGCTGTCGTCCTGCCGGGCTCAGCACCACCTTCCAGAACTGCTGCAAGGACAAGGGCAAGATCGTGAAGGACGGCATGGGCGGCTCGATCTCGTCGATTACGACCAAGATCGCGGTCGCCAGGGGCGTCTTCACCGGCATGAAAGCCGCGTATACGGCCTTCAAGGCAGGCGCGACCGCAAGCCAGGCGGCCAGCGCCGGTGCCAACGCGATCATCGTCGGCATCGATCCCACATCGATCGCGATCAGCCTAGCGGTCAACTTCATGATCGATCTCCTGCTCCAGGGCTGCGACCAGCAGGATATGGAAGTGGGCATGCTGCGCGGTTCGGGCATGTGCCATGAGATCGGCAGCTATTGTTCGTCGAGCATCCTTGGCGTCTGCGTCCAGAAGGCCCGGGGCCATTGCTGCTTCAACACGAAGCTTGGCCGTATTATCCAGGAACAGGGCCGCCCGCAGTTGAAGGCTTTCGCCGCGCTTGGCTGGGGCACGGCGAAGCAACCCTATTGCCGGGGCTTTAGCCCGCAAGAATTCCAGGCGCTCGATTTCAGCAAAATGGACCTCTCCGAATATTATACGGAAATTGAGGCGCGCGCCCAATCCGAAATCCAGATCGACATGAAGGACAAGATCGATGCCCATATGCAGACGATCAGCAACTAGCCGCGCCCTGCTTCTGGCGGCTCTTGCGCTCTATCCCGCATCGGTGCGAGCAAGTGAACCGGAGGCTGTGGCCGAACAGCCGACGAGCGCAAATGCGCGTACGCGCATCCAGGATCAGGGTGACGCGGCTATGGAGCGCGTGAAGCGGGCTGCCGCCAAGGCCAGGGCTTCAACGAAAGCCTCGCCCGTTCTGCCCTCAAAAGCCGACGCTGGCGCGGAGCGCCGCGCCTTTGAGGGGATCAACAGGCGCAAGCAAGATTCTGCCATGGCGGATCGCGTCAAGGCAGACGTCGCGGCGGCGCGCAAAGCCCTGGCCATCGAACGGGAGGCCGCCAGTCGGCGGATCGCGCAGGCCCTGGGTCTTGAACAGCCCGAAGAAGCGGCATTGGCTGGCGTCGTGTCCGGCAGCAGCGCGAACCAGTGGGTCCCGCTACTGTTCGTGTCCTCCTCCATGCCGGTTAAAACATTGCGCACTTACGCAGCGCAGCTCGAACGGGCCAGGGGTGTCATGGCTTTTCGCGGCATGCCGGGCGGGATGCGGCAGGTTGGTCCGATGGCAAAATTGTCGGCCGCGATACTGCGCCGCGATCCGGGCTGCGAAGGTCCGGCCTGCGCCATGCGCGACGTGCAGCTGATCGTCGATCCCCTAATTTTCCGGCAGCATCGCGTCACTCTGGTGCCGGCGCTGGCGATGATCCCGGGCGATCCGACCCGGCCCTATTGCGAGCGCGACGAGGCGAGCCCGCGCGCAGCGCATCTCGTGCTGGGCGATGCTGCCCTGTCCGGGCTTCTCGATGAATATGGCCGCCTTGGCGGCAAGGCGGAGGTGCAGGATGCTCTTGCTCGCATGGCGCGCCGGTAACCGGGTCTGGCGCGAACTCAAGGATCTGCCGCTGCGCGCAGCCGTGGCGCTGGGCGCTGCTGGTCCTGGGCAGCCGCCCCGTCCGGGTCAGCTTTTCAAGGCCTATGGGATCGTGCTGCCTATTGGCCTCTTCGCCTGGTGGGCGATGCCACAGCTCACGCTGGTCATGACGCCCTCCATCGATGCCTGGGTCGTCCACCGCTCCCCTGGTCCGATCCGTCGCGGCGACCTCGTCTCGTTCCTTCTGTCCGATCCGCTTGCCGGCCCCAAGCCAGTGAATGTCACCAAATATGCGCTGTGCTTGCCAGGCGACCGGATCATAATGGTTGAAAAGCCCGCCACCCTGGGTCGCGGTTGGAACGGGTGGTACTATTGCAATGGCAGGCTGATGGGCATCGCAAAGCCCTTATCGCGCAGCGGCAAGGCGCTCGACCATTGGCGACCGGAAAGTCCGCGCATTCCCGATGGCATGATCTTCGTCGGCTCACGCCATCCCGATGGATATGACAGCCGCTATTATGGTCCGGTCTCCATTGCGCGGCTCACCCGCATGGAGAAGCTGCTGTGAAGCGCCTCCTCCCGCTGGCTGCCATGCTGCTGCTGACCGTCGATATTGCGGGTGCGCAGCCCGCGCCTCCAGGCCCGGGAGATCGCGGAACACGCGGCTATTGGTGGTATGAAACCCCAAAGGCCAGCGCTGCGGAAGAAGCGGCCGATGATGTCGTCCCAAAACCCGTCATACCGCCGATGGTTGAACTGGCCAAATGGGCGCCGCCCCGAATCGCCAAGCTGATCGAGCAGCAGCGCGACTATGCCGCCACCGTTCTCACGATCGATGCGGTCGCCGACTTCTGGCGGCTGCAGGATTTTGCCCGGCGCAAGGCCCGCGCTTTTGCCGGCGTCACCCAGCTTGCCATGCTCACCTATCCGCAGCTCAATGCCCGCGCCGCCAATCCGATGGTCGGTGAAGCCCGCGATGCGCTCGGCGCACATAAGGACCAGGTCCGCCGCCAATATCTGCGCGGGCATGCCGGGGAATTTGCGCTGGTCATGTTCGCACGGGACTCCTGCGGTTACTGCAAGGTGCAATGGCCGATCGTCCAGCGGTTCCAGGAGGATATGGGCTGGCAGGTCAGCCTGATGGATCTCGACCGCAAACCCGAACTCAGCCAGCGTTTCGGGGTCGAGGTCACGCCTACCACCATGGTGATCCGACGAAACAGCGCCCAGCGCATGGTGATCGCCGCGGGGGTCGAGACCTATCCCAATCTCGCCCAGATGGCCTATCAGGCGGTCCGGCTGCTGAGCGGCGACATCCGGCCCGAACAATGGCTGACGGGAGCCGGCGAGGAGGATGGCTTTTTCGATGCGCTCGCCAATGGGCCGGTCTCCTCGACCGATCCGCGCGTGATCGGCGGCGAACTCGTCGATGCCCAGGGGCCAAGGCCATGACGCGCCTCGGGCAAGCCCTGTTTGCCTGGGCTCTCATGCTGACAATATCGGTGCAGAGGCCCGCAATGGCCGCTGCGCAGCCGACCGATCGCGACCTTGCCAGGCGAGCCGCCATTCATCCGGTGTCGACAGGCGCAGATATGCGTCTCTGGCTCGCGCGCGTGC
>JAEMRT010000227.1 GCA_016463225.1 Sphingopyxis sp.
TGACCGGCAGCCGCCCCTCCCACCCACGATATAAATCGCAAAAGCGGCTGTATCGGTACCCATCCGGTGAGGCCCGCCTTGTCCGGTGGGTGAACGACCGGTCTTAAGAGCGCTCGTATGAGCGAGCTTAGGAGCGCAGCATGGGGCAGATCACGGTGATGACGGGGCCGGAGCGGCGGCGTCAGTGGCGAGACGAGGAACGGCTCCAGATCCTGGCCGAAGCCTTCGCGCCGGGCGCATGTGTCGCCGACGTAGCCCGGCGGCGGGACGTATCGACCAGCCTCATCTACACCTGGCGGCGCAATCTGCGACGCGAACAAGCCGAACGGACTGCTCTCCCGATGGCAGACATGACCTTTGCCCGGGCGGTCCTCGCCGAGGACGAGAAGGTGGACGGTTGCGATCGCTGCGCCGTGATCACCGTCGAACTAAGCGACGGCCGGCTCGTTCGCATTTCGGCCGAGGCGCCCGCCGGACTGGTAGCGGCGACCTTGAAGGCGCTGCGGTGATCCCAGCGGGCGCGCGGGTGTGGATCGCCATGGGTCACACGGATATGCGCAAAGGGATGCAAGGGCTGGCCTTGCAGGTCCAGCAGGGTCTGAAGCGCGACCCGCACGGAGGCGACCTGTTCGTGTTTCGCGGACGGACCGGATCACTGATTAAGATCATTTGGCACGACGGGATCGGCATGTCCCTCTATTCCAAGCGGCTCGAGAAGGGACGCTTCGTGTGGCCCTCGGCGAAGGACGGGATCGTCTCGCTGACCAACGCGCAATTGTCCTGCCTGCTGGAGGGGATAGACTGGCGTAACCCGCAGTACTCCTGGCGCCCGCAGAGCGCGGGATAGGCCGCGCACTTTCTTCGCTTCCCGAGGCATTTTCGGCTTCAACCCTGGGATGATCTGTGATTCCATGCCCGTCATGGACACGGCCGTATCGCCCCTCCCGGACGACGTCGAAGCGCTCAGGGCGCTGCTGTCCGCCGCGCTCGAACGCGCCGACGATGCCGAAGCGCGCCTCGCCAATGCCATGGCCCGCGAGAGCGCGACCGAGGCGATGATCGCCCACCTCAAGCTGCAGATCGCCAAGCTGCGCCGCGAGCAATATGGCGCCAGCGCTGAGCGCAGCCGCCGGTTACTCGACCAACTTGAGCTACAGTTGGAAGACCTTGAGGCCGATGCCTGCGAGGATGACCTGGCCGCCGAAGTCGCCGCGGCCAGGACCGCCGATGTCGCCGCCTTTGCGCGCAAGCGGCCGAGCCGCAAGCCGTTCCCCGAACATCTCCCGCGCGAGCGTGTCGTCATTCCTGCGCCATGTTCGTGCCCGGCTTGCGGTGGCGCGCGCCTGTCGAAGCTGGGCGAGGACGTGACCGAGACTCTCGAGGTGATCCCGCGCCAGTGGAAGGTGATCCAGACGGTGCGCGAGAAGTTCTCGTGCCGGGATTGCGAGGCGATCACACAGCCCCCGGCGCCGTTCCATGTCGTGCCGCGCGGATGGGCCGGGCCCAGCTTCCTCGCCATGCTGCTGTTCGAGAAGTATGGCCAGCACCAGCCCCTCAACCGCCAGGCCGAGCGCTTCGCCCGCGAAGGCGTCCCGCTCAGCACCTCGACGCTGGCCGACCAAGTGGGCGCGGCGAGCTTCGCCCTGATGCCGCTCTATCTAAGGATCGAGGCCCATGTCCTGGCCGCCCGGCGTTTGCATGGCGACGATACGACTGTGCCGGTCCTGGCCACGGGCAAGACGGATACCGCGCGCCTGTGGGTCTACGTTCGCGATGACCGGCCCTTCGCCGGCAGCGATCCGCCCGCAGCCCTGTTCCACTATTCCCGCGACCGGCGCGGCGAGCATCCTCGGGCGCACCTGGCGTCATGGGCAGGGATTCTGCAAGCCGATGCCTATGGCGGCTACAACGAGCTCTACGCGCCCGGCCGTCAGCCTGCCCCCGTGATCGAGGCGGGCTGCTTTGCACACGCACGGCGCAAGTTCTTCGAACTGGCCGACGTCGAGGCTGCCGCGCGCCGGAAGAGCCGCGGTCAGCGTACCGGCATGATCTATCCGATTGCGCTGGAAGCCGTGCAGCGCCTTGATGCCCTGTTCGAGATCGAGCGTGGCATCAACGGCAAGGCGGCCGAAGAGCGTGTCGCCGTCCGGCAGGACTTCAGCGCGCCACTGATGACGGACCTGCACGCCTGGCTCACTGCCCAGCTCGCGAAGCTGTCGCGCAGCCACGATCTGGCTAAGGCGATAAACTACATGCTCCGGCGCTGGGATGCCTTCACCCGGTTCTTGGGCGATGGCCGGATCTGCCTCACGAACAACGCGGCCGAACGGGCGCTGCGCTGCGTGCCCCTCGGGCGCAAGGCCTGGCTGTTCTGCGGCTCCGATCGCGGTGGACAGCGCGCCGCCGTGCTTTACTCGCTGATCCAGACCGCCCGTCTTAACGATGTCGATCCGCAGGCCTGGCTGGCCGATGTCCTTGCGCGCATCGCAGAGCATCCGGTCAACCGGATCGACGAACTGCTGCCATGGAACTGGAAACATTGAGCCAAACCATTAGAAAGCACTCCTTGACGCAAAGAGCCGTACTTGGCGTCTACGTCGCATGCTTTGCCGTTGGCGCTTTCAATCATGGCAGGGATTTTCTCAGCTACGGCGCGCGGCCCTACAACTGGGCTCCGGCCCTGTTGGAAGCATTCTGGTCTGCGCTGCTCTTCCTCGACCTGGCCACTATAGGCCTGCTGCTGCTCGGCAAACTTCGGGTTGGTCTGGCGCTTGCCGTAGCGATTATGATCTCCGACGTCGCTGCAAATTCTTACGGATTCTTCGTGCTTGGCATTCCGGGCTTCAAAGTCGCATTACCACTCCAGGCCGCGTTTCTGGGTTTCGTTCTCGGTTCTGCACCGTTCCTTTGGCCAAACCGCGAAACTGCTTGAGCGCCTGCGGCTCTCACCGGATGCTTACCTGTATCGATAGCCCTTGGGATGAGCTTCGATATATTCTTCCCACAAAGTCTGAA
>JAEMRT010000044.1 GCA_016463225.1 Sphingopyxis sp.
GTGCCGGGGATCGAGCGCAGGAACTCCATGCCCGCGATGCCCGCATCGCGCGCGGTCGAGGAAACGAGGATGCCCGACGCGCCGCCGCCGCAACGCAGCGTGGTCGTGTCGATTGCCTCGACCTTCGCAAACGCCTTGCCCAGCCGGACCACCACCCCGGGAAAGCCGCCGTCGCGGACGATCAGGTTCGAGCCGAGGCCAAGCGCCATCACCGGGATGGCGGGATCGAGGTTGCTCAGAAAATCGGCAAGGTCATCGGCGTCCCCGGGCTCAAATAACCAGTCGGCAGGGCCGCCCGCCTTGAACCAGACGAGCGGTGCCAGTGGCGCCTTTGCCGTCAACTTGCCGCGCACGGCGGGAAGGGTTTCGACGGTGCTCACGCCGCCTCCACCGCGGCAGCAAGACCCGCCGCCATCTTGGTAATATCACCCGCGCCAAGGCAAATGACCATATCGCCCGCGTCAAGGTCGCCCGCCGCAATGCTCGCGGCGATGGCCGAAGCCAGCGCACCGGCGTCGGCAACGACATTCGCCTGACGATGGCCACGATCGCGCAGTCCTTCGACCAAAGTGTCGGACGATACCCCGTCGATCGGGCTTTCACCCGCGGCATAGACCGGAAGCGCCAGCACCATGTCGGCGTCGTTAAACGCCTGCTGGAAATCGTCCATATGATCGCGCAGGCGCGTGAAGCGGTGCGGCTGGACCACGCCGACGACGCGCCCTGCCCCGACGCCTTCGCGTGCTGCCGACAGCACCGCGCGGATTTCGACCGGGTGGTGGGCGTAATCGTCGATCACCGTGACGACGCCCTCACCCACCGCAATCTCGCCGACCTTGGTGAAGCGGCGCTTGACCCCGGCGAAACCGTTGAAGCCCGATACGATCTTGTCGTCCGAAACCCCCATGTGCAGCGCCACCGCAATCGCAGCGAGCGAGTTCTGGACATTGTGGCGCCCCGACATCGGCAGGTGGATGCCCTCGATCGTTCGGCTGTTGCCGTCGCGGTCACGCACCACGACGTCGAAGCGGTTGCCGTCGGGACCCGGGGTTACATTGGTGCCGCGCACATCGGCTTGGGCAGAGAAGCCATAGGTGACGATGCGGCGGTCGCGAATGCGCGGGATGATCGCCTGCACCTCGGGATGGTCGAGGCAGAGCATCGCGGCGCCGTAAAAGGGCACATTTTCGATAAACTCGACAAAGGCGTCCTTGATCGCGTCGAAGCTGCCATAATGGTCGAGATGTTCGGGATCGATATTGGTGACGACCGCTATCGTCCCGTCGAGCCGCAGGAAGCTGCCGTCGCTCTCGTCGGCCTCGACCACCATCCAGTCGCTGGCGCCGAGCCGCGCGTTCGATCCGTAATTGTTGATGATGCCGCCGTTGATCACGGTCGGATCGATGCCGCCCGCATCGAGCAGCGCGGCGACGAGGCTGGTCGTCGTCGTCTTGCCGTGCGTACCGGCTATCGCGACCGTGGATTTCAGCCGCATCAGTTCGGCGAGCATTTCGGCGCGGCGGACGAGCGGGATGCGGTGCGCGAGCGCGGCCTCGACCTCGGGATTGCCGCGCTTCACTGCGGTCGAGGTGACAACGACCGATACACCATCGACGTTCGCCGCATCGTGCCCGATCGCCACCTTGATCCCGCGTTTGCGCAACCCTTCGATGACATAGCCGTCGGCGATGTCGCTGCCCTGGACCTGGTAACCCAGATTGTGCATGACCTCGGCGATCCCCGACATGCCGATGCCGCCGATGCCGATGAAGTGGATGGTGCCGATGTCGGTCGCGACGCCGCGCATCATTCGCCTCCCGTGCGGGCCGACGCCATGCCGCTCGCCCCGGCGCGCTGCCCCGACGGCCCGCCAACACGAATGACATCCATCATCGGCGGCGCCGCAAGCGATTCGACGAGATCGGCAAGGTCGCGCGTCGCGTCGGGCAGGCCGCAGCTCGCCGCCCGCGCGGCGGCATTTTCCAGCGCGCCGGGTTCAAGCGCCATCCGCTGGATCTGCTTGGCGAGTTCGCTAGGCGTGAATTGCCGCTGCGGGATCGAGCGCGCCCCGCCCGCCTGCACCATATCGACGACATTATAGGTCTGGTGATTGTCCATAGCGTGCGGATAGGGAACGAAGATCGCCGGGCGCCCGGCGCATGCCAGCTCGGCGACCGTCGACGCCCCGGCGCGCGCGATGACCAGATGCGCCCAGCGCAGCCGGTCGGGGAAATCGGCGATATAGGTCGCGCATTCGGCGGCAACGCCCATGTCGGCATATTTGCCGCGCACCATCTCCAGATCGGCCTCGCGGCATTGCTGCACCACCTGCAACCGGTCGAGCAGCGCCCGCGGCAGCATCGCGATCGCGGCGGGGACAACATCGCTGAGCACCGTTGCGCCCAGACTGCCGCCAACCACGAGCAGGCGGAAGATGCCGTCCTCGGTCAGCGGCGGGAACCCTTCCTCGCGGATCGCGATGATCTCGTCGCGCACCGGATTGCCGGTGATATGTTTTTTCAGCTCATGCCCGGCGGGATAGCGCTGGATATTGTGATAGGCGACCGCCACCGCGTTGACGCGCGGCGCCATCATGCGATTGACGCGACCGAGCACGGCGTTTTGTTCGTGCAGCACGCGCGGCCGTTTCATCGCGCCTGCGGCGAGCAGGGTGGGCAGCGACGGATAACCGCCGAAGCCGACCACAACCGCCGGGTCGAATTCGCCGATCAGGTCGATCGCCATCGCCCGTCCCCTGCGGATCGCCAGCGCCGCTTTCACCCAGCCCACCGGACCGCCGGTGACACGTCCCGCAGGCAGCACGTGCGTTTCGAGTTCATGCGGTGCGCCGGGAATCTTCAGGCCGCGGTCGTCGCTGACCAGCGCGACGCGATGCCCGCGCGCGATCAGTTCGCCCGCCAAGGCATAGGCGGGCAGCATATGTCCCCCGGTTCCCCCGGCGGCGAGCAGATAGTGACGCGTTGCACTCATGTTTCGGCAGTCATTTCTTGTTCCAGTTGCGGGTCATCGACACCCGCGCCGCATAGGGGTTTCGCCGGGTCAGCGACAAGAGCAAACCCATGCCGATCGACAGCGCGATGAACGACGATCCGCCATAGCTGATGAAGGGCAAGGTCATCCCCTTTGACGGAAATATCTGCGTGTTCACCGCCATATTGATCACCGCCTGGCCGCCGAACTGCGCGATCAGCGCCGCGACCGCGAGGATCAGGAAACTATCCTCTTCGTCGAGCAGCCGCACCAGCACCCGCACAATGATCGCCAGATAGAGGATCGCAATCGCGATACACGCGATCATCCCGAACTCCTCGCCGATGACCGAAAAAATATAGTCGGTGTGCGCTTCGGGCAGCTGAAACTTCGCCAGTCCCGCGCCGGGGCCGGTGCCGATCAGCCCGCCCGCGGTCAGTGTCGCATGCGCCTTGTCGACCTGGAAGCTGTCGCCCTCGGCGAACAGCCAGATGTTGATGCGCTGCTGCGCCACCGGATAAAAGAAATAGGCGAGGACGATGCCGACGACGCCGGTCGCCGCGAGCATCCCCATGATCCGCATCGACAGCCCGGCGACCAGCACCAGCACCAGCCAGGTCGCGGCAAAAATGACCGTCTGCCCCAGATCGGGCTGGCCCATCAACAACATCGCAATCACCCCGGTCAGCACAAAGCTGAGCGGAACCACCGGCAGGCTCTGATCGTGCAGCCGGAGCGACAGGATCCAGGCGAGCGACACGGCAAAGAAAGGCTTGAGAAATTCCGAGGGTTGCAACCGGAACACCCCGCTGCCGATCCAGCGCTGCGCACCGTTCACGGTCGCGCCGAACAATGGCACGAGGAACAGCAGGAACAGAAACGCGACGGTGCCGTAAATGGCAAAGCGCCGCGCCTGCGCCTTGGGCAGCATCGACACGCCGAGCATGACCGGCACCCCGACGACCACCCACATCAGCTGGCGGTAGAAATAATAGAGCGGGTCGAGCGATGCGGTGCTGGTCGACAATTTCTGCGCCGCCACCGGCGACGCGGCAGCCACCGCGACCAGCCCGATCGCAACCAGCATCGATACAAGGAGCAGCAGAACGCGGTCGATTTCCCAGAACCACAGGCCCAGCGGGGTGCGGTCGGCGCGGCTGAGGCGCGGGCCGCGGCGCTTGACGGTGCGCGTCGTCGCGATCACCGGCCGTTCGGTCGTGGCGTCCATATTGTCCATGCCCCCGCTCATGCCCCAAGCGCCGCGACAAGTCCGCGAAAAACATCGCCGCGCTGCTCATAATCCTTGAACTGGTCGAACGAGGCGCAGGCGGGCGACAGCAGCACGATATCGCCGGGCTGCGCCGCCGCCGCCGCATGCGCCACGGCCGTCGCCATGTCGCCGGATAGATCGACCGGAACCGCATCGCCGATCTCGGCGGCGAATGGCTCCATCGCAGCGCCGATCAGATACGCCTGCCTGACATGCCCGAACCATGGGCGGCACGCCGCCAGCCCGTCGCCCTTGGCCTGCCCTCCGGCGATCCAGTGCAAACGCTGGTCCGGCGCCGGCGGAAAAGCCGCCAGCGCCGGTGCAGCGGAAGCCGCGTTGGTAGCCTTGCTGTCATTGAACCAGCGGACCCCCCCGACTTCGCCGACCAATTCCATGCGATGCGGCAGCGACGTGTAGGTCGCAAGGCCACGTTCGATCTGTTCGTCGTTCAGCCCCAGCACGCGGCAAACCGCGATCGCGCAGACGGCGTTCTGCGCATTGTGCGGCCCTTGCAGCGCGGGCCAGCGGTGCTGGTCGACCGGGTCGATGTCCTTGCCCGACACACGATGGAGCCGGTGGTTGATCCGGCCCGCGATCATTTTCGACGGATCGTCATCGACCGCGACGATCGCGACCTGACCCTGATGCTGGAGCGAGAAAAGCCGTGCCTTGGACGCAGCATAACCGGTAAAGCCGTCGTAGCGGTCGAGATGGTCGGGGCTGAGGTTGGTCAGCACCGCAACGTCGCACGCCAGACTGTGCGACAGGTCGATCTGGTAACTCGACAACTCCAGAACATAGACCCCGCCTTCGGGGAGCGGATCACGCGACAGGATCGGCAGGCCGATATTGCCGCCCATCAGCGACGGCACCCCGGCGCTCTCCAGCATATGGTGGATCAGCGCGGTGACGGTCGACTTGCCGTTGGTCCCGGTGATGCCGACGACCCGGTGCGGCGGCAGATCGCCGCGCGCTTCGGCGAACAGTTCGACGTCACCGATCACCGGGACGTGCGCCTCGCGCGCGTGCGCCGCGATCGGGTGACGGTTGAGCGGCACGCCGGGCGAGACGACGACTCCGGCGAAACCGATCAGGTCAATGTCGAGCGGATTGCCGATGTCGGCGCCCAGCGCCATCGCATCGTCGCGCGCTTCTTCGCGGTCATCCCATGCGGTGACTCCGGCGCCGCTGGCGACGAGCGCCTCGACCGTCGCGAGCCCCGAGCGCGCCAGCCCCAGCACCGCATAGCGGCGACCGGCAAAGGCGCGCGAGGTGATCAACGGAGTTTCAAGGTCGCGAGTCCCGCGAGCGCAAGGACGATCGACACGATCCAGAAGCGGATGACGACGGTCGATTCGGGCCAGCCCAATTGTTCGAAATGATGGTGGATCGGCGCCATGCGAAACACCCGCTTGCCGGTGCGTTTGTACCAGAACACCTGGATGATCACCGACAAAGCCTCGACCACAAACAGCCCGCCGATGAGCACCAGCACCAGTTCGTGCTGCGCGGTCACCGCGATCGTCGCGAGCGCGCCGCCGAGCGCGAGGCTGCCGGTATCGCCCATGAACACCGCTGCGGGCGGCGCATTGAACCACAGGAAGGCGAGGCAGGCGCCGATAATCGCCGCCGCGAAGATGGCGAGCTCACCCGCTCCCGCGACGTGCGGGATGCCAAGATATTCGGCGAACTTCACGTTGCCCGACAGGTAAACGATGATGAGCATGGCCATGCTGGCGATGATCACCGGGAAGGTCGCCAGCCCGTCGAGCCCGTCGGTCAGGTTCACCGCGTTGCCGAAACCGACGATCAACACCATCGCAAAGACATAATAGAGCGGGCCGAGTTCGAGCACGACGCCGCTGAAAAACGGCAGGTACAGGTCGGTGCCGGTGCGCGACACGATCAGGAACACCGCCACCCCGGCGATCAGGAACTCGATCAGCAACCGCACCCGCCCCGGAATCCCCCGGTGGCTGGCCTTGGTGACCTTGTCGAGATCGTCGAGAAAGCCGACCGCGGCGAACCCGCCGGTTACAAAAATGCATGCCCATACAAAGCGGTTCGACAGGTCCATCCACAGCAGGGCAGAGATCATCAGTGAGATAAGGATCATCAGCCCGCCCATCGTCGGCGTACCCTTTTTGGCGAGGTGGCTTTGCGGCCCATCCTCGCGGATCGGCTGGCCCTTCCCTTGCCGCATCCGCAGCATCAGGATGAAGCGCGGCCCGATCCACAGCCCGATGATCAGCGCGGTCGCAACCGCGGCGCCCGAGCGGAAGCTCAGATAGCGAATGAGGTTGAGAACCCCCGGAAAGCCCAGCCATTCCGCCAGCCAGTAAAGCATCAAAATTCCCCGTTGGTCAGCGCCGTCACCAGATGCGACAGGCCGACGCTGTTCGACCCCTTGATCAGCACCGTGTCCCCGGGACCGATCAAGTCGCCCAGCCGCGCTCTGGCGGCCGAATGGTCGGCGACATGCGCGAAATCGATGCGGCCCTCAAGCGCCTTTGCCAGCGGCGCCATCTCCTCGCCGACGAGCAGGGCGAATTGCACCCCGGCTGCGACGAGCGGAGCCGCGAGGTCGGCATGATATGCCGCTCCGTCGGGGCCGAGTTCCTTCATCGCCCCCAGAATCGCGATCCGGCGCTCGCCCGATTCGCTGCCGAGCTGGCCGATCGTCGCCGCCATTGATGCGGGGTTGGCGTTGTAGCTTTCGTCGATCAGCAGGATATGCCCGCCGCCGAACGGCACGCGGTGACGCGCGCCGCGCCCGGCGAGCCCCGCCATTTCGGCAAAGGCCAGCCCCGTCGCAGGCAGGTCGCCGCCGACGGCCTTCACCGCCGCCAGCACCGCAAGCGCATTGGACACCCAGTGCGCCCCGGCCTGCGCGATCGTGAAGCAGAGCAGTGACTCCTGAACCTGCGCGGTCACGAGCGAACCGCCCTTGCCGTCCGAAAGCCAGTCGACTGCGCGAACATCGGCATCGGCGCCAAGGCCGAAGCTGATGATATGCGCGGCGTGCTGCTCGGCCCTCGCGCGCAGCCGCGCATAATGCGGGCTGTCGAACGGGACGATCGCGGTGCCGCCGGGTTCGAGTCCCTCGAAAATCTCACTCTTCGCGTCAGCAATCGCTTCTTCGCTGCCGAAAAATTCCATGTGTGCCGGGGCGATGGTGGTAACGATGGCGACATGCGGGCGGACCATACGCGTCAGTTCGGCGAGCTCGCCGGCATGGTTCATCCCCATTTCGAACACCCCGAAATCGGCGGTCGAGGGCATGCGCGCGAGGCTAAGCGGCACGCCGACATGATTGTTGTAACTTTTGACCGACCGGTGCGCCTTGCCCGGGCGGAAGCGATCCAGCGCCGCGAACAGCGCTTCCTTGGTTCCCGTCTTGCCCGCCGATCCGGTTACCCCGATGATCCGGCCATGGCTGCGCGCGCGCGACGCGGTGCCGAGCGCGTTCAGCGCCGCCGCGCTATCGGCGACGCAGACATGCGGGTGGTCGATGGCGGTTTCGCAGACGATGCCCGCCGCCCCCGCGGCAATCGCCTTGTCGATGAACTTGTGCCCGTCGGTCGCCTCGCCGCGCATCGCGACGAACAGGTCGCCGGTCGTGACTTCGCGCGAATCGAACGCGACCCCATGCACGGTGAAATCGCTGCTCGCTTCACCCCCCGTCGCGGCGGCGATGGCGCGCGCGGTCCACAGCGGGGTCATGCCGCACACTCACGCGCGACCGCAACGTCGTCAAAGGGGATGACGCGCATGTCGGCGCCCGCGCCGACGATTTGCCCTTGCTCATGCCCCTTGCCCGCGATGCAGACGATGTCGTCGGCCCGCGCTTCGGCAATCGCGGCAGCAATCGCGGCCCGGCGGTCGCCGATGACCTGCGCGGTCGGCGCGCCTGCAGCAATCGCGGCGCGGATCGCGGCTGGATCCTCGCCGCGCGGATTGTCGTCGGTGATGATCAGCACATCGGCTTTCGCGGTCGCCACCCGGCCCATCTCGGGGCGCTTCGCCTGATCACGGTCGCCGCCGGCGCCAAACACTAAAACGAGTCGTCCGCTCGCATGCGGACGCAGCGCGTCGAGCGCCGCTTCGATCGCGTCTGGCGTGTGCGCATAATCGACATAGACCGGCGCCCCTGCCCGGGTGATCGCCGCACGTTCGAGCCGCCCGCGCACCGGCTGAAGCCGCGCCAGATTGGCGAGCGTTTGCGCGACATCGCCGCCCGTCGCAATGACCAGCCCCGCGGACACCAGCGCATTGGCAACCTGATAGGCTCCGATCAGCGGCAGATCGACCTTGTGGGTCACATCGTCCGCCGCGATGATGAGCGTCTGGCCAAGCTGGGTCGGTTCACGCGAAACAAGGCGCAGGTCGTTACCCGTTGCGCCCACCGTCATCATCCGGACACCGCGCGCCCGCACCACGTCGACGACGGCGGCCGAATAGGCATCGTCGTTCCACACCACCGCCGTGCCGTCGGGCTCGACCACTTCGCTGAACAGCCGTAGCTTGGCGGCGAGATAGGCGTCCATCGTACCATGATAATCGAGATGATCGTGGCTGAGGTTGGTAAACGCGGCGGCCTTCACCGGCAGGCCTTCGGTGCGATACTGGTCGAGACCATGGCTCGACGCCTCGAACGCCGCATGGCTGACGCCTTCGGTCGCGAGCCCCGACATGTTGCTGAGGAAGGTCACGATGTCGGGCGTCGTCAGCCCGGTCGAGGCGCTGTCATTCGACGTCGTGATACCGAGCGTGCCGATCGACGCGGCGTGAAAGCCTGCCATGCGCCACAACTGACGCGTCATTTCGACCGTGGAGGTCTTGCCGTTGGTCCCAGTCACCGCAACGCAGGTCGCCGGAAAGCGGTGGAAAAAGCGCGCTGCGATATGCGCGAAGGCGCGGCGCGGATTGGCATCGGCGACATGCACCGCGCCCGCGATCGGCGCCTCCGGCCGCGCAACGACCGCGATCGCTCCGGCTTCGATCGCCGCCGGAATGAAATCCTCGCCGTTGAATTTTTCGCCAACAAAGGCGCCAAAGATCGTTCCCGGCGCCACTTTGCGATGATCGATGGCAAGGCCGGTGACGACCGGGTCGGTGCCCGCACCCCCTTGATCGCCAGTCAGCGCGGACAGACGCATTACTCGTCTTCCCCGTTTCTCCACAGCAGCGGGGTGAGTTCGGACACGTCGACGTCGCGGCTTTCGTCAGGGAAGACGCCCAGCATCGGGCCGGCGCGAGTCACGACCTTGCTGACGACCGGCGCCGCGGTCCAGCCCGCGGTGCGCTGGCCCGAGCTATAGGCATTACCCTTGGGCTCGTCGATCATCACCAGCACGACATAGCGCGGATTGTCCATCGGGAAGGCGGCGGCAAAGGTCGCCACGACCGAGCTGCGGCGATAGCCGCCCGCACCGGGCTTTTCGGCGCTGCCGGTCTTGCCGCCGACGCGAAAGCCCGGAGCTTCGGCCTTTTTGCCGGTGCCGTCGGACACGATCAGGCGCAGCAGCTGGCGCATCCGCGCGCTGGTCGCGGCCTTGAACACGCGGCGGCCCTTCGGCGGCGCCTGATCGCCCAGCTTGGTGATCGTCGCGGGGCGATAGATACCGCCATTGACCAGCGCGGCATAGGCGCTGGCAAGGTGCAGCGGCGTGACCGCAATACCATGGCCATAGCCGGTGGTCATCGTGGTCAGCCGTCCCCAATCCTTGGGCCACAGCGGAAAGGCGCGCTCCTTCAGGTCGATCTGCGGCCGACCGTCAAATTCCAGGCTGCGGAACATCGCCTCCATCTTCTCGCGGCCAAGCTCGTCGGCGATGCGCGCGGTGGTGATGTTCGAGCTGTGGATCAGCGTTTCTGGGACGTTCAGCCAGCGGTTCGACGGATGGCTGTCGCGGATGCGAAAGCCCGCGATCGCCAGCGGCTGCGTTGCGTCGTAGCGGCGCGCCATGCTGGTCACGCTGCCCGCATCGATGGCGGCGGCGACGGTCAGCGGCTTGAAGGTCGAACCGAGTTCGTAGAGATTATGCGTCACCGCGTTGCGCCGCGCCGCCATATTCTCGGGCATCAGCTTATTGGGGTTATAGGTCGGCAGCGACGTCATCGCGGCGATTTCGCCGGTGTGGACGTCAAGGATGATCCCCGCGCCGCCGATCGCTTCCAGATTGGCGACCGCCGAACCCAGTTCGCTTTCGAGCACCCCCTGCACCCGTGCGTCGATCGACAGCGCCAGCGGCTCGCCGCGCGTCGCCTTGTCGATCAGGCGGCTGTCGAACGCGCCTTCGGCGCCGGTAACGCCATGCCCCGCCGCGTCGGTGAAACCGAGCACATGCGCGGCGAGGCTGAGCTGCGGATACAGCCGTTCCTTTTCGCGTGGAAAGTCGAAACCGACGTCGCCGATCGCGTTTACAGCCGCGACCTGATCGGGCAGCGCGCGGCGGCGGATATAGGTCGGGCGCGGTCCGCTGACCTTGGCCAGCAGCTCGGCACGGGACATGTCGGGAAAAATCTTGTACAGTTCGTCGGCCAGATATTGCCGGTTGTTGAGCAGCTTGGCCGGGACGACACGGATCGAATAGCCGTCGATCGTCCGCGCCAGCGGAATGCCGTTGCGGTCGACGATGTCGGCACGCGCCGGCAGGAAGGCGGTCGAGGCCGATCCATTGCGCGACGCGGTGTCGAACATCGCGAAATACAGCAGCCGCATCGACACCAGAAAAAATGCCGCCATGAACAGCAGCATCAGGATCATCAGGCGCTGCTGCGCGGTCAGCAAGATCTGCTGCCGCACGCCAGCGGTACGCACCCGGGTCGGACGGACGACCAACGTGTTCATCGGGCGGGCTTCCCTCCTGCGGCTTCGGCGGCGGCGGCGCGCTTCAGGTCGGCGAGCGTCGATTCGGCGAGCAGCTGGTCTTCGATCATCCTGAGCTGCTCGCGGCGGCGGGTCGGTGCCATGCGCGGGGCAATGTCGCTGCGGATGCCGGTCTCGGCCTGCGCCAGCACGACCGGCTTGGCCGCCGCGGGCTTGCTGGCAACCGGGCTTTCCTTGGGCGCGGCAGGTACGGCGACGGGCGACACCATTGCCATCAGCACCGGCGCAACCTCGTTGGCGCCGCGTGCGCGCGGCAGGCGGTCGAGCGAGGCCAGCTGGCGCTCGCTCTCCAGATACTGGTCGGCGGCGGGCGCGGAATAGCCGAAGGTATCGGCGTTCCACTGCTCGAGCTGGCGCATCGAGGCGCGCACCGCGAGTTCGGACTCGAGATAGCGGATATTGTCCCGGCTCCGCTCGATCTGCTTTTCGATGCGCGTCAGTTCGCTGCGCGTCGCCGCGACCTTCAGCGACACCGGATAGAGCATCATCGCACAGATCAGCACGAGCAGCACCAGTCCGATGCCCTGAAGTTTGCGCGCCGCCATCAGCATGAGATCGCCTCCTTCATAGTGGATTGTCCCGGCCACGCCGGGGCTGCCGTCCGCACCGCGCTGCGCAGCGTTGCCGAGCGGGCGCGCGGGTTGCGCGCCTCTTCGGCCTTGCCCGGCCGCACCTTGCGCGCCGGGGTCTGGAATGAAGGAGCGTGCGCGGCGGCCGCAGCCGCAGGGCGATGGCGCGACCCGCCCGAATCGCCGCCGCTGCGCTCGCGCAGGAAATTCTTCACGATCCGGTCCTCGGTGCTGTGAAAGCTGACCACGGCCAGACGGCCGCCGGGTCGCAGCAGCCGCTCTGCGGCGGCCAGCCCCGCGGCCAGTTCGTCGAGTTCGGAATTGATATGGATGCGGATCGCCTGAAAGCTCTTGGTCGACGGGTCTTTCGGCGCGCCGGGCGGGTGGCGCAGCGCCTTGCGGATCACTGTCGCCAGCTCGGCGGTGCGGCTGAGCGGACGCGCGGCGACGATCGCGCGCGCCACGCGGCGCGACTGACGCTCGTCGCCATAGTGAAACAGCACGTCGGCGATCTCGGTCTCGTCGGCGCGGTTCAGCCACTCGGCGGCGCTTTCGCCATCCTGCGCCATCCGCATGTCGAGCGGGCCGTCCTTCTGGAACGAAAAACCGCGTTCGCCCTGATCGAGCTGCATCGAAGAAACGCCGATGTCGAAGGTGATGCCGTCGACCGCGTCAATGCCGCGCTCGGCAAGCAGCCGGTCGATTTCGCCGAAACGGCCGTGGATGAGCTCCAGCTTGCCCTCGGCCTCGGCTACCAGCGCCTGCCCGTCGGTAATCGCGTCGGGATCGCGGTCGCAGGCGACGACATCGGCGCCCGCCGCGAGCATCGCGCGGGTGTAGCCGCCAGCACCAAAGGTAGCATCGACATGGCGCTCACCCGGGGCGATGGCGAGCGCAGCGATCACTTCGTCGCGCAGAACGGGGTCGTGGCGCGGGTCGCGAGGGAGATCGGAGGACAGGTCGCTCATTTGCGCCCCTTCCCTTTGGTCGCATCCCACGCTGCGGCGAGCCGCTGCAGTACTGGATCGGCGTCGGCACATTCGGCAAGCGTCGGCAGCCACCAGATTTCGAAACGGCGACCCGACCCGACAAAGGCGGTCGCACCGACATCGCCGACGCGGTCGCGATGGGTGAAGCCGGGCAGGAAGCGCCCGCTGTCGTCGAGCGCATAGGCGTCGGTATAGCTGAAGCGCTTCTTGAACTCGGCATCTTCGTCGAAATCGAGATTACGCGACCGTGCGGTGTCGCGGTCGCGCTCGATCTCGCCGTTCAGCCGGTCATATTGATCGTGGCCATAGGCGACGAGGCAGGGCAGCTTTTCGTGAAAGCCGACCCAAAGCACGCGCTGGCCGTCCGCAGTAAGGGGCACATTGTTGCGGAACTGAGAGGGGACGGCGATGCGTCCCTTGCCATCGATCGCGGCGAAGCTGGTTCCCGCATACTGGCCGGGCGTCACAATCGCCATCGCTCTGCCCCCCGTATGCGCCTGCGGGCAATACTTTCCTGACCCCGGAATCGCGTGATTCCAGCTGGTTCGGTGTCGGTGGAGATTGCCCCTCTCCGATTCCTGACTATCAACTATAGATCGGGGTGAAAAGGGGTAATTTGGGGTGAAATAGGGAATCTACTCCCAATTTGCCGCAAAACGCCCAAATGTGCGGTTGAATTGCGGTCGACACGACTGTGGACGGCTGCCCGGCGCAGCTGGATCGGCACAAAATGGGACGAAATGGACGCCTCAATCGGCGCGGGCGCGAATCCACAGCGGTTGCAGCACCGCGACTCCTGCGCCGGGCCACAGCCGCGCCGCCAGCCATTCGATCGTGTCGGCCCGCCGCAGATGATCTGCGCCCGGTACAAGCGACGACCAAAGGGGCGCAAACAGCAGGTCAGCGTCCCCCACCAGCCACGCCTCGCCAGCGCCAATCCGGCATTGGGCAACGCGGCGGTCGGCGAAGGCTCGGCACGTCGAGGGCAGCTGCTCGAACCGGCCCGCGCTCGACAGGCGCAGTCGCGCGCCATCGACGTCGGCCGCCAAAGCCTCATTGTCATCGGTCGGCGCGGCGCCAAGCGTCACCCCCCAATGATCGAGCAGCGGCGTCAGCAGGCTGGTGACCGGTGGATTGCGCGGATCGCCGAGCGGATGCCGCGCGGGCCAGCCCGACAGCGCGTCAGCCAGCACCACCGCCTTGCCGCCACCGCGGACAAAGACGTCAATCGCGACCAATTCCTGCGGCGCCAGCGCGCGCGGGTGCGCGATCAGCAGCGTGCCGCCCGGTGGCGGCACATGATCGACCAGACTGTCGACCAGCGACACCGGCCCCATGGCCTCAAGCCCGACCAGCGCCGGATCATCCTCTGCCCCGTCCGAGATGATGGCCGCGATATCGCCGCTGCCCGACCAGCGCAGCGGCAGTCCGGTCAACATCGTTGCCGCGGGCGCGCCAGCTGAAGCAGCGGCGGGCCGATAGAGCGCAGCGAGCAAGATATGCCCCGCTGCGAACCAACCGAATACCAGCACCAACCCGGCGAACCACGGCAGCCATCGCACGCGCGGACGCCATTGCACCAGCCGATCGGCAACCCATCCCGCCGTTGCGCCCGCCACAAAGACCAGTGTGAGTTGCAGCCAACCCGCCGAACCCGCCAGGACAAGCCCGAGCAGTGCTTGCACTGCCGCCAGGATGGCGAGCGCCGTAAACAGGGTGAACCGCCGCAACCCGGCTCCTTCGCTGCGCTGCCAGACCGCGAGCAGCAGCATCGTCAATGCAAGGATAGGCAGCGCCAGCGCCGGATCGATGCGGCCGAGCAATGCCTGCCCGCCGCCAAGCCACGCCAGCAACACCGTCACAGAAGCAGTCAAGACAGCGCGCACCATCGGGCGGCGCGACAATATCGTCACGGGGCGGATTTGCGCGCGCGCTGCAATGCGGGATCAGGCTCCAGATCGGGAACGGTCGCGGGCGACGGCGCAGCCTGCGGCACCTTTATCGCCGTTTCGGCATTTTCGTCCTTGGGCGACGGGGACACCGGCTGGACCCCCAATTCTTCGAGCGGCGCGCCGCTGCCCTGCTCTTCGCCCGGCATCTTCACCTCGGCAGAGGTTGCTGCGTCGCTCTCGACATTTTCGCGGGCGCGGTCGCCGATCAGCCCGGCCATGCCGACGAGCAACAGCACCGTCAGCACCCCGGCGATGCCAATCTGCAATCGCCGCATCGTGTCGTTGACGGGGGCCGGGACCGGCGCCACCGGCGGCGCATTCTTGTCGATCCGCATATCGGTCATCGCGCTGCCTCCACCAGACCTTTACTCGCCAGCCACTCGGGATTGTAGAGCGTCGAGAGATAGCGAAACCCGCTGTCGCACAGGATGGTTGCGATGCGCTTACCCGGGCCGAGCTGCCGCGCCAGCGCCATCGCTCCGGCGACATTGATCCCCGACGACAGCCCCAAGCACAGCCCCTCGTCATCGAGAAGCGCCCGAACAACCTCCAGTCCTTCAGCATCCGAGATGCGGAACTGGGTGTCGATCGGCGCGCCGTCGAGGTTGGCGGTGATCCGGTTCTGGCCGATCCCCTCGGCGACGCTATTGCCCTCGGCGCGCAGTTCGCCGCACTGGTAATAATTGTACAGCCCGGCGCCATGCGGGTCGGTCAGCGCGATGACGATGTCGGGATTATGCGCCTTCAGCCCCAGCCCCGTACCCGCGATCGTACCGCCGGTCCCCGCGGAACAGGTGAAGCCATCGATGCGACCGCCCATCTGGTCCCAGATTTCTTCGGCGGTACCCATCACATGCGATTTGCGGTTGGCGATATTGTCGAACTGGTTGGCCCAGACCGCATTGTCGGTTTCCTCGGCAATCCGGCGTGAGGTGTGGACGAAATGGCCGGGGTTCGCGAAGGGCGCCGGCGGCACCAGCACCAGCTCGGCACCCAGCGCGCGGATCGTCGCCATCTTCTCGGCGCTCTGATTGTCGGGCATGACGATGATCGTCTTGTACCCCAACGCGTTACCGACCAGCGCGAGGCCGATGCCGGTATTGCCCGCCGTCCCCTCGACGATCGTGCCGCCGGGACGCAGACTGCCATTCGCTTCGGCGTCGCGGACGATATAAAGCGCGGCGCGGTCCTTTACCGATCCGCCGGGGTTGGCATATTCGCATTTGCCCCAGATTTCGCAGCCGGTGGCTTCGCTTGGCCCCTTCAGCAGCACCAGCGGGGTGTTGCCGATCAGATCGAGGCTGTTTGCAGCAATAGTCATGCCCCTGATCTAGGACCGCTTCCCCGGCCTCGCAAGACAGCTTCGCTTGCTCAGCGCATGATCGGCCTTTGTCGACAAACGGGCGCCCTCCTCCGACGAACGGCTGCGCAAGCCGGGCAGCGGGGGTTGTTATTGTGACAGTATATCATTACTGGAGCCCGCACAGGTCGCCATAGAACAGGACTCTCCCGTTATGCGTTTGCTTTCCTCCGCCGGTTTTACCCTCGCCATCTTCCTCGCCGCCCCCGCCTTTGCGCAGGACCGCGCCACCGCGGGCAGCGACGACGATGTGCACACCGGCGACCCGATCATCGTCACCGCGCCCTATGTCCGCAGCCTCGACATCCTTGGCAATGTGTCGGTGCTGGAAGGCGACGAGCTGGCGCGCGACATCCGCGGCCAGATTGGTGACACGCTGACCCGCCAGGCGGGCGTATCGGCGACCAGCTTTGCCCCAGGCGCATCGCGCCCGGTGCTGCGCGGCTTTTCGGGCGAGCGCGTCCGCGTGTTGACCGACGGGATCGGGTCGATCGACGTGTCGAACACCTCGGCCGACCACGCTGTCACCATCGACCCGCTGACCGTCGAGCGCATCGAAATCCTGCGCGGCCCCGCGGTGCTGCTGTTCGGCAGCCAGGCGATCGGCGGCGCTGTCAATCTGTTCGACCGCCGCATCCCGCGCAAAGTGCCGTCGGACCATGTCCATATCGACGCGATCGGCGGCTATGCGACCGCCGCCGACGACCGCAATATCGGCAGCTCGATCGACGTCGCGCTGAGCCCGCAGATCGTCGCGCATCTCGACGGCAGCTGGCGCAAGACCGGCGACGCGCGCGCGGGCGGCTATATCTATGCGCCGGGCATCCGCGGCGACCTGCTCCACCTGGCCGAACATGAAGTCGAGGAAGGGCATCTTGACGAAGCCGCCGAACTGACCGCCGACGCCAACCGGCGCGGCAAAATTCCCAATACGGCCAGCGAAACCTGGACCGCCGCCGGCGGCCTGTCGCTGATCAACGACGGCGGCCAGCTGGGCGTTTCGCTCAGCTATTTCGACAGCAATTATGGCGTACCGTCGCGCCCGAACACCGCGCTCCACGAAGAAGGGGAAGAGGGAGACGGCCATGACCATGGCGAAGGTCCGGTCACCATCGGCCTGAAGCAATGGCGCGCCGATGTCCGCGGTGAGGTCGAGTTGGGCGACGGCTTCTTCGACAAGCTGCGCCTGCGCGGCGGCTATGCCGACTATGAGCATACCGAGTTCGAGGGCGACGAGGTCGGCACCGTCTTTTACAACACCGGCGTCGAAGGTCGCCTCGAACTCGCGCAGAACGATCGCGGCGGCTGGCGCGGCGCCAGCGGTCTGCAATTCAGCCACCGCGATTTCGACGCAGTGGGTGCCGAAGCGTTTGTCCCGCGCAACCTGACCGACCAGTTCGCGCTGTTTACGCTGCAGGAATGGACGTTGGGCTCGCTCGGCGTCGAGGCCGCGGCACGATACGAAACGACCGATGTCCGCGCCCCGGCGCTGGGCATTTCGCGCAATTTCGATACCTTCTCGGGCGCTTTGGGCGCGAATTACGAGATCAGCGAGAGCGCCAAGATCGGCGTTTCGGTCGCCCGCGCCGTCCGCGCGCCATCGGCCGAAGAATTATTCTCGAACGGCCCGCACATCGCCACCCAGTCGTTCGAGGTCGGCGACGTCAACCTGAAGCGCGAAGCGAGCTGGGGCGCCGAAGCGTCGTTCAAGGTCAAGACCGACGCGTTCAGCCTGAGCCTCACCGGCTATTCCAACTGGTTCGACAATTTCATCTATTCCGAAGCGACCGGCGACGAAGAAGATGAACTGCCGGTGTTCCAATATTTCCAGCGCGACGCCCGCGTCTGGGGCTTCGAGGCCGAGGCGAGCGCGCGGCTGGCGCAGATCGGCGGCTTCAATATCGTCGGCGACGTCGTCGCCGACATGACGCGCGCCAAGATCAAGGGCGGCGACCATGTCCCGCGCATCCCCGCGATGCGCGTGCTGGGCGGGCTTGAGGCGCAGGGTAACCGCATCGATGCCCGCGCCGAGGTCGAATGGACCGACGACCAGACCCGCATCGCGCCGTTCGAAACCGCGACCAAGGGCTTCACGCTGGTCAATGCGTCGATCAGCTGGCGGCCGCTGCCCGACACCAAAAATCTGACGCTCAGCCTCGCAGCGAACAACATCTTTGATGTCGAAGCGCGGCGCCACGCCAGCTTTACCAAGGATTATGTGCCGCTGACCGGCCGCGATATCCGGATTACCGCGCGGGCGAGTTTCTGAAGCCATGTCGCCCTCGCTTGCGCGGGGGCGACAATCACATCAAAACGGCAGCAGCTTGCGCTTGTTCCAGTAGATCGAGGTCGCCGCCGCATAGGCGCCGACCTTTTCCCACGCCGCATTGTCGACCTTTTCGATATCGACACCGCTGTCGATATAGGCCTGAACGATGGCCATGATCTGATCTTCGGACATGTCGCTCGACAGGTCGGGGTTGGCGCCTGCGGGGCCGAAGTCGAGCGCCTTGTCGACGACCGCCGATGGCAGGTTGAGCTTGGCGATGTCACCGACGAGCCATTCGCGCGAAATGCGTGCAAGGCTGTAGTCGAAATAGGTGGCCTTTTGGGCTTCGGTGATTCCATGCTTGGCAACGCAGTCGTCGGAAACCGTCGCCAGTTGCTTGAATAGCGCATCGCGCGACGCGTCGTCGCCAGCGCCCGCCATCGCCGCGCCGATCGACGCCTTGGTGTCGGCAGCAATCGCCGACACAACGCAATCGAATTTCTCGCCTTCCTGCGCCGTGGCCACCGTCGGCACCGCCGCCAGTGCCAGCGCGGCGCCCGCCATCAAACCCTTCAGCATGCAGATATTCCCTTCCCCGTCGCGACGCGATCCCTCAGGACAGCATGGCCATCCCGCCATTAACATGCAACGTCTGACCGGTGACATATCCGGCCTCTTTCGACGCCAGATAGACGACCGCCGCGGCAATATCGCTGCCCTCACCCATCCGCCCCGCCGGGATCCGCTGGTTGAGCGCCTCCTTTTGCGCGTCGGGCAGGTCGTCGGTCATCGCGGTCGCGATAAAGCCCGGCGCGACGCAGTTCGCGGTCACCCCGCGGCTCGCCAGTTCCTGCGCCAGCGCCTTGGTCATGCCAGTGACCCCCGCCTTCGACGCCGCATAATTGGCCTGCCCCGGATTGCCCGTCGCGCCGACGACGCTGGTGATCGAAATGATGCGGCCGAAGCGCGCCTTCATCATCGGCTTGGCGGCCGCACGCGCGAGGCGGAAATTGGCCTCCAGGTTGATGCGGATGACATCCATCCACTCCTCATCCTTCATGCGCATGATCAGATTGTCACGCGTCACGCCGGCGTTGTTGACCAGGATGTCGAGCTTGCCGAGTGCTTCGACCGCCGACGGCACGAGCGCATCGACCGCCGCGCTGTCGCCAAGGTTGCACGGCAGCGCGACATGATCACCGCCCAGTGTATCGCGGAAAGCTCCCAGCTTGTCGGCGTTGGACCCCGACACCGCAAGCCGCGCGCCTTGGGCCGCCAGCGCCTGCGCAATGGCCGAACCGATACCGCCCGAAGCGCCGGTGACGAGGGCGGTCATGCCGGTAAGATCGAACATCTGAATTCCTCCTGAAATCTTTGAATTAGAGCGTCTTGAGCAGTGCTTCGATGTCGTCCATCGAAATGACGCTAGCCGTCTCGACCTCGCCCGATGCGCTGCGCTTGACCATCGGCGACAGCACTTTGCCGCCGAACTCCACGAAATGCGAGACCCCGACACCTTCCATCGCACCAACACTCTCGCGCCAGCGGACGCGGCCGGTGACTTGCTGGACCAGCAGGTCGCGGATTGTTTCGGCGTCGCTGACCGGGCTCGCGGTGACATTGGCGACCACGGGCACGAGCGGCGCGGCGGGCGGGTTGGCGCCCAGCGCATCGGCCATCGCGTCGGCGGCGGGCTGCATCAGCGCACAGTGGAAGGGCGCCGACACCGGCAGCAGCACGCCGCGCTTGATGCCATAATCCTTGACCAGCGCGACCGCGCGTTCGACCGCACCCTTGTGGCCCGAGATCACGACCTGCGAGGGGTCATTGTCGTTGGCGACGGTGCAGATTTCGCCCTCGGCGGCCGCATCGGCGAGCTTCTGTGCCGTTTCCATGTCAGCGCCGAGCAGCGCTGCCATCGCGCCGATGCCGACCGGCACCGCCGCCTGCATCGCCTGCCCGCGCGTCTTGAGCAGCCGCGCCGTAGTTGCGAGGTCGAACGCACCCGCGGCGCACAGCGCGCTATATTCACCGAGGCTGTGCCCCGCGACATAATCAGCCTTGGCCGCCAGCGTCACGCCGCCTTCCTTCTCCAGCACGCGCAGCGTCGCGATTGCGTTCGCCATGATAGCGGGCTGAGCGTTTTCGGTGAGGACCAGCTGGTCCTCCGGCCCTTCGGTCATCAGCCGGAACAGCTTTTGCCCGAGCGCATCGTCGACCTCCTGAAACACTTCGCGCGCGACCGGCGACGCGTCGGACAGCGCCTTGCCCATGCCGACCGCCTGGCTGCCCTGACCCGGAAAGATGAATGCGCGCATTTGGCGTCCCCTATGGTGTGATTTGTGACACCGGCGCCTATTCCTTCACCCCGCGCGATGCAAGCCGAAGGGGACCACCTTGTTGTCCGCATCATGCCCGATGTCGGCGCGGCCAAGCCATGGAATGCCACACCGCGCGCACCAGTCCTGCGCGATCTCCTCGGCCTCCACGCCGAACGGCCGGTCGTTCTCGCGAATGTCGCCGACGCGGCCAAGCCGGAGTCCCGCCAGCCCGCGCGGCGCCAGATAGGTGGCAACGTGAAAGAAGGCGCGGTCAAAGGCGTAGAGATATTCGCTCACCTCCTCGACCAGCAGCACATGCCCCGACAAATCGGGTTCGAGCGGGGTGCCGAGCATCATCGACAGCGTCATCAGGTTGAACGCCGCATGGCGCGCACCGTGCTGCAATCCCGCCTCGCACGCGCCCGGATCGCGCGCGACCAGCCAGTCGAGCGCGCGCAGCACCGCCGCGTCACCACTCTCCCGGCGAATATCGGCGACCATCGGCCCGTGCGCGACATGATCGAACCCGTCGCGATAGAGCGCGCCGAGCAGATTGCCCTGGTCCGAATAGCCGAGAAACGCCTTGCGCCGCGCGACGTCGGTCATCGCCGTCACCGCATCCTCGGCGATCCGGCACGCGCCGTAACCGCCGCGCGCGAACCACAGCGCGTCGATGTCGGGGCGATTCGCCATTTCGACCAGCGCGGCGAACCGATGTCCGTCCTCGCCCGCGAAATGCCCGTGCGTCGCGAAGCATTGCGGATCGAAGATCAGCTCGACGTCGGGATAGCCAAGGCTGGCGAGCGCGCGGACGGCCTCGGCATCGTCGGGCAATATGGGGGTCGAGGGGGCGACTATTCCTATGCGCATTAGAACCTTCTCCCCATGGGAGAAGGATACGCAGCCTTGCCAGCTTGCTGGCTAGGCGAAGTTGGATGAGGGGGTCTGCCGTATCGTTTCACCAGCACCCTCGCATCCCCTCACCCAGCTTCGACTAAGCGCTGCGCGCTAAGTCTGCGCAACCCTCTCCCAACGGGAGAGGGAAGCAATTGCAAATGACCGATGGAAGCCATATCGCGCCGCCATGTCGGAAAACAAATCCTATTTCTTCTGCGGCATCGGCGGGTCGGGTATGTTGCCGCTGGCAATGATCGTCGCGGCGCGCCGCGCCAGCGTGGCAGGTTCGGACCGCAGCCGCGATCAGGGGCGCTCGCCCGACAAATTCGCCTGGCTCGAACGTCAGGGCATCGAATTTTTTCCGCAAGACGGCAGCGGCCCCAAAGCTGGCCAGATCCTCGTCACCTCGGCGGCGGTCGAGGACAGCGTTCCCGACGTCGCCGCCGCCAACGCGCTCGGCCTCGCGCGCATGACCCGCGCCGACCTCAACGCCGCACTGTTCAACGCCGCGGGCAAGGCAATCGGCGTCGGCGGGACCAGCGGCAAATCGACCATTACCGGGATGATCGGCTGGATTCTGGACCGCGCGGGCCGCAAACCGACGGTCATGAACGGCGCCGTGATGCGCAATTCCGCCAATGCCGACCTCCCCTTCGCGAGTGCACTGGTCGGCGATGACGCCCTTTATGTCAGCGAAGTCGATGAAAGCGACGGCTCGATCGCGCTCTATCGCCCCGACGTCGCCGTCGTCACCAACATCAGCCTCGACCACAAGAGCCTCGCCGAACTCCACGCGCTGTTCGGCGATTTTGCCGCGAAAGCCCGCATCGCGGTGATCAACGCCGACGATCCTGAATCGGCACCGCTGCTCGCGGGCGACAATATCATGCCCTTTGGTTTCGGCGCCAACGCTGCAATCCGCGGCAGCGATTTTCAGGCGCTGCCCGACGGCTGCCGCTTCACCATCGACTTTGCGGGCGATCAGCACGCGGTGCACTTGCGGATGCCCGGACGTCACAATGCCGCCAACGCCCTCGCCGCGATCGCCGCCGCGCTGGCGGTCGACATTCCTGTCGCTCAGTCGGTCGCCGCGCTCGCCGATTTCGCGGGCCTCGCGCGCCGCTACGAAGTGCTCGGGCAAGCGGGCGGCGTCACCGTCATCGACGATTTCGCACATAACCCCGACAAGGTCGCCGCGACCCTCGCCGCCGTGGCGGAACTGCCCGGCCGCGCCCTGCTCTTCTTCCAGCCGCACGGCTACGGACCGCTGCGCCAGATGGGCCAGCAACTCGCCGCCAGCTTCGCGAAGGGCATGCGCCCCGACGACAAGCTCTACGTCTGCGATCCCGTCTATTTCGGCGGCACTGTCGACCGCAGCATCGGCAGCGAGACGCTTGTCGCCACGATCGTCGCAGGCGGCGCCGATGCGGTGCATATGACGACGCGCGCCGCATGCGGCACCGCGATGCTCGACGCGGCAAAACCCGGCGACCGCATCCTCATTCTCGGTGCACGCGATGACACACTCTCCGAATTCGGGCGCGAGCTTCTCGAAAAATTGTCGGCGTAGAAAAGGCGCCGGTGGTCAAAGACCGCCGACGCCTCCCCAAATATCCTGGTCGATCAGCGGTGCGCGATCGGGTCGCGGTTGCCGTCGGGATCGTTGATCGCCAACCCGTCGGCGCGCACGGCGCCCAGCAGGAACAGGCCCGCCACATGCGGCGTCGCCATCGAGGTACCCGAAATAGTGTTGTAGCCGCCGTCCTTCCACGTCGACTGGATCGAAACGCCCGGCGCCGCCCAGTCGATCGGCGGATTGCCGAAGTTGGAGAAGCTGGCCCACACATCGTTGCGATCGACGGCGGAAACGGTGACGATATTGGGCCCGTTGGCGCGCGCCGGCGACTTGGTCGTCGCGCTGGTGCTTTCGTTGCCTGCAGCGAGCGCAAAGACGATGCCATTGCTCGCCGCCGCGATCACCGCATCGTCGAGTGCCTGCGAGGCACCGCCGCCAAGGCTCATATTGGCGACATCGCCGCTGCGCCCGGTCGCCGCAACATAATCGACCCCCGCGATGATGTCGGCATAGCTGCCGGTACCGCGACGATTGAGCACCCGTACCGCGGCAACCCGCGTCCCCGGCGCGACCCCCACGACCCCGATGCTGTTGTTCACCGCCCCTATGGTCCCGGCAACATGCGTGCCGTGGCCGTTCGTATCTTCAGCCGAGCTTTCGCGCGCCACGAAGTTGCGACTGAGCACGGTGTCGACGATCAGGTCGGGGTGGTTGAGATCGATGCCGGTGTCGATGACCCATGCGATCCCGGCTGCGGTCGTCGTGCCACCGCCGACGCGGGTGATCCCGACCGGCACCGTCTGCGCGGGTGGCGTACCGCCACCACCGCCCGGCTTGGCATTGATGCCGACCGGATCGATTATCGACGCCACCTGGTCCTGTTCGCAATAGGCGATGTTCGGATTGCGCGCCTGCATGTTGGCGACGCCTTGCGCCGACGCCTGTACGGCAAAGCCCTGCAAGGCGGTTGAATAGACGTGGCTGACATTGCCGCCGCCGGCATTGGCCGATCGCACGGCTTCGGCCCGCTCGTTGCCGCGGCCGACCGCGCGGGCGCGAAAGACGCAGATATAGCTGCCGGCGATCTTGTCGCCGGCCTTCAGCTCTGCGGCCGGCGCCGTGGCGGAAGCCGCCGCCGGCGTCGAAGCTGTCCTGGCTGGAGGCAATTGCACCAGCCAGTCGCCCGCCATGCCCTTGCCGCCGGCCGCCGCATAAGCCGCCCCGGCCAACGCCACGAGCGCCACCCCACCAATGATTCCGGATTTACGCATCAAAAATCTCCCCGTTTTTCGATCCGGGAAAGCTGCGCCCGACGGCCGCGCAATGCTATCAATTTCTCACCCCGGGCCGCACTTTTACATCACCTGTCAGGAAGCATCGTCGACCGGGTGGTTTTTGTATCAAAATTGCTCATCTTGGCGAGTGGTACTGGCAGGTCGCCGCCGCCCCGCGAAGCTTGCTTTCCGTCCCCAAATCTGTATAGGCGCCCTCATTCGGGGCGAGGCTCTATGCCATCGCCCCGTTTGCTTTGCACCGATTCGCAAGGCGAGACGACAGCCGGAGGGGCCTGCGATTGGCGCAGGTCAGCGATCGGCCAAATCGAAGGAAGCGCACCATGCCGTTCTACGAGCATGTTTTTATTGCGCGTCAGGACCTGAGCCAGGCTCAGGTCGACGCGCTGGCGGAAACCGTCACCAACGTCATCACCGAATTTAAGGGCGAGGTCCACAAGACCGAAACCTGGGGCCTGAAGCAGCTCGCCTACAAGATCCAGAAGAACCGCAAGGGTCATTATGTGATGTTGTCGGCTGAAGTGTCGGGCGAAGCGATTGCCGAGATCGAACGTCAGGCGGCGATCAGCGAAGACATCATCCGCTGGATGACGATCAAGGTCGACGAACTCGAAAAGGGTCCGTCGGTCATGATGCGCAAGCAGGAACGTCGGGGCGGCCGTGGCGGCCGTGACCGCGACGGCGAAGAATAAGGATAACGAACATGGCACGACCCTTTTTCCGCCGCCGCAAGACCTGCCCCTTCACTGCGAAGGACGCACCGGTCATCGATTACAAGGACGTTCGCCTGCTCCAGGGTTACCTGTCGGAGCGTGGCAAGATCGTCCCGTCGCGGATTACCGCGGTGTCCGCCAAAAAGCAGCGTGAGCTGGCAAAAGCGATCAAACGCTCGCGCCACATCGGCCTGCTCCCCTACATTGTGAAGTAAGGAGGGCTGGTCTGATGGAAATCATTCTGCTCGAACGCATCGAGAAACTCGGCGGCATCGGCGATGTCGTCAACGTCAAGAACGGCTTTGCCCGCAATTACCTGTTGCCCAACAACAAGGCGCTGCGCGCGAACGACACCAACCGCAAGCTGTTCGAAGCGAACCGCGGCAAGATCGAGGCTGACAACGCCGAACGTCGCACCGAGGCCGAAGGCCGCGCAAGCGGCATCGACGGCAAGCAGATCGTCCTGATCCGCCAGGCGTCGAACACCGGCCAGCTTTATGGTTCGGTTTCGGTCCGCGACATCGTCGATGCACTTGCCGAGGACGGCATCACCGACATCGGCAAGTCGATGGTCGCACTCGAACGCCCGATCAAGGCGCTCGGCCTGGTCGACGTCAAGGTCAAGCTGCACCCCGAAGTGATCGTGTCGATCGCCGTCAACGTCGCGCGCTCGCCCGATGAAGCCGAGATGCAGAAGCAAGGCATCGACGTCATCGCCGCGATGTTCGAGGAAGAACAGGCTGAGGCGGTTGCCACGGCGCTCGAACCCGACAGCGAAGACGAATTCGAAGACGCAACGCCGCCTTCCGAACTGGCTGCCGAAGCCAGCGACGAAACGGCGGACGAAGAGGGCGACAAGGACTAATCTCCTTCCGCTTCTTTGCGAGACACAGAAAAGGCTCCGGAACCCAGTGTTCCGGAGCCTTTTTCTTCATCTTGTGGCCGCACCTTCAGACCATTTTTTCGGCCAGAACCCATCCCCATATCGCCAGTGTTGCCGCGCCACCGGCAATCGTCCACCGGACCGCCGCGGACAACAGCTTGGCCTGCGCATCGATCGAATGGGTAAAGGCGGCGAACAGCCGCTGGCGCAACCCGTCCGCCTTTTCGAGGCCATCGCTGTCGAACTCTTCGCCGAGCAGCAACGCGCGCAGGCACAGAAAACTGGAGAGGATCAGCGGCGCGATGCCGATCAGGCTGGCGATCGTCAGCCATGGCTGTGTGGCGGCGTCCAGACTGAGCGGCGCACCCGGACTGGCCGAGATAGGATGCGTACCAATGGTGATCGCCAGCGCGTTGAACGCCAACAAGCCCCCGATACGCACCGACAGATCGAGGTCGCGATTCTCGAGAAACTCGAGATCGGCGATAAAACCCGCATCGGGCGTCTCGCCGCGCATCTCCTGAAAAGCGCGCAGCCGGGCACGGAACGAATGGTTTCGCCGCCCGCGCCAGCGCATCGTCAATATCCCATCAGGCTCAGCACTTCCTTGCGGCTGCGCTGATCGTCGAGGAAACAGCCAAGCAGGCGGCTCGTCACCATACTGACACCGGGTGTGCGCACGCCACGTCCGGTCATACAGCCATGCTGCGCATCGATGACGACGGCGACGCCGTGCGGGTGAAGATTGTCCCAGATGCATTTGGCGACCTCAGCGGTCAGCCGTTCCTGCACCTGCAACCGCCGCGCATAGCCGTTGAGCACGCGCGCCAGCTTCGAAATGCCGACGACACGGTCGCGCGGCATATAGGCGATCGACGCCTTACCGGTGATCGGCGCCATATGATGTTCGCAATGCGACTGAAACGGAATGTCTTTCAGCAATACCAACTCGTCATAACCGCCGACTTCCTCGAAGGTGCGCGACAGGTGGATCGCCGGGTCGTCGGCATAGCCGCTGCAATATTCCTTCCACGCCCGCGCGACACGCTTCGGCGTATCGAGCAATCCTTCGCGCGCCGGATCGTCGCCGGTCCACTCGATCAGCGTCCGTACCGCGTCCGCGACATGGTCGGGAACGACCACCTTGCCGTCGGCTCCCACTTCAACTTTGCTGTCGCGCATCGCCCCACTTTCACTGTTGCATTCTTGCCGCACATTTCGGTGCGAATGCCCCGATAAGCAAGGGCAGGACAACAACAATATTGCCCGATACGCAAGTTTACGTTGCGGAAACTTGGCATTTTGCATTTTTGCAACTGCCCCATTTCATGTCGCTTTCCGGATCGAACAAGTGGCTTGACGCTCGCGTCAACTAAGCGCACCTTTGGGTTGCATTACAGAACCCGCTCAAGCGGGTCGTGATCCGGAGAGGCCGGCGTTTTCCCCGACGCCGGTGGGAGAGGACGATGACCAGCACAGCTGGCAACAAGTGGGATACACACGGGCTTCCGACCGCTTTGGTCCGGCACCCTTTGCCATGTCTGGTCTTATCCCCTCCCCTTACCACAATTTGAATTTGGGCGGCCCCGCACATGCGGGATCGAAAAAGGGAGGCTATAAATGAAGTTCAAGGCACTGATCGGAACGTCGATTCTTGCAATGGCGGTGGCGACACCGGCGTTTGCGCAGGACGCAGCGGATGAAACGGAACGCGATGCTTTCGGCGGCGAAATCGTCGTCACGGCGCAGCGCCAGTCGGAACGTCTGCAGGACGTGCCAATCGCGGTCAGCGCCTTTTCGTCCGAAGCGCTCGAAGCGCAGCAGATCAAGACCCCGTCGGATCTGCAGCTGACGCTGCCCAACGTCACCTTCACCAAGACCAACTTCACCAGCGCCAGCTTTACCATCCGCGGCATCGGCGATCTGTGCGTCGGCACCACCTGCGACAGCGCGACCGCGATCCACCTGAACGGCAGCCCGCTGTTTTCGACCCGCTTGTTCGAAACCGAATTCTACGACCTCGAACGCGTCGAAGTGCTGCGCGGGCCGCAGGGTACATTGTTCGGCCGCAACGCGACGTCGGGCGTGGTCAACGTCATCACCGCCAAACCAAAGCTCGGCACCTTCGAAGCCGCGGCCGAAGCCGAATATGGCAATTATGAATCGATGAAGGGCAAGGCGATGGTGAATATTCCCATCGGAGACACCATGGCCTTCCGCGTCGCCGGCATTTACCTGAACCGCGACGGCTACACCAAGAACACGTTCCTCAATACCCGCATCGACGATCGCGATCTTTACTCGGTCCGCGGTTCGCTGCGCTGGGAACCCAGCGACGATACGACGATCGACCTGATGGGATCCTATTTCCACGAGCGCGACAATCGCACCCGTATCCAGAAACAGCTGTGTCAGCGTGATCCGACCGGCATCCTCGGCTGCCTCAACACCCGCCGCGACAATTCGCCGTTCAACGGCAACGCGACCTTCACCGCCGCCCTGACGTCACGCGAATTCCTGGCGACCCAGGGCATTCCAGCCGCCTTCGCGCTGGGCAGCCTTTACGGTCCCGACGTCTATGCGAACACGACGATTCCCAGCGATCCGCGGGTCGTCAACACCGCCTTCGTCCCCGAATATTTCACCAGCGAGCTGACGCTGCGCGGCGAGATCGAGCATAATTTCGGGCCGATTTCGGTGTCGCTGTCGGGCCAGTATCAAAAGGTGAAGCTGGAATCGCAACAGGATTATAACAGCAACGTCTCGAACCGGGCGCTATATGCAGGTGGTTTGAACACTTTGGCGGCTGCGGCTGCAGGCGGACTCGGCGCTGCCCTGACGCCCTATTTCGCCCCTGTGGCCGCGGCGCTCATCCCCAGCGGCCCCAATGGCCCGCTCTGCACGTCGCAAGCCGACGACACCGGCTTCGGCTCCTATGGCGGCAACCGCTTCTGTAACGCGACGCCGCTGCAATTCGACCGGTCGAACCAGTATAATAGCAGCTGGTCGGCGGAAGGCATCATCTCCAGCGATTTCGATGGCCCGTTCAACTTCCTGCTCGGGGGCATTTATGCCGACTATGAGCTGACCGAGAACAGCTATTATGTGAACGCCTTTCCGATCGATTATCTGACCGGCGTCCTCGGCGCGTTCACCTCGTTCAGCAATGGCCTGCCGCCATCGTTTCTCGGTACGCCGTTCTTCCGCAACAACACCGACCAGCTCGACATCAAATCCTATGGCATCTTCGGTGAAGCCTATGTCGAGCTCAACGACCGGATCAAAATCACCGCCGGCCTGCGGTACAACAATGACAAGAAAAGCGTGCTCGCGCGTTCGACGCTCGCCAGCTTTCTCGTTCCACATGGACAGACGGGCAGCGCGTTCAATTCGCCTTTTGTCGGATCGTTCGACGCCGACCCGGGCACGGCGGGCAACCAGCTATACCAGTCGCGCAGCGTGTCGTTCAACAAGCTGACCGGCCGCGCGGTGATCGATTTCAAGGTCACCGACGACAATCTGGTCTATGCATCCTATGCGCGCGGCTATAAATCGGGCGGCATCAACCCGCCGCTGCAACCGATTTTTTCGGTTCCGGAATCCTTCAAGCCCGAGCAGGTCGACTCTTTCGAAATCGGGTCAAAGAACACCTTCGGCAACGGCGCGCTTCAGCTGAATCTGACCGCCTTTTACTACAAGTACAAGGATCTGCAGCTCAGCCGCATCGTCGCACGCACCTCGGTCAACGACAATGTGAACGCCAATATCTACGGCTTCGAAGCCGAAGCGATTGTTCGGCCCGATCCCGACCTGGTCATCAACCTGGGCTTCAGCTACCTGAAAACCAAAGTGACGGGCGACAGCTTCTTCAGCGACCCGCGCGACTTTGGTGGCGGCCGCGCCGATGCGGTGATCATCAAGGACATCACCAATGCCGCCAACTGCGCGGTTGCTTCGACGTCGGGCAGCGTGGCCGGGGTCAACGGCTATGTGAACCAGATCAACGCGCTCATCAACGGCGGCGCCTTTGCCGCCAATGGCGTGCGCGGCGGGGCTGGCCTGCAGAACACAACCACCTTCCCCGCCGACGGCGGGATCGCCTCGACCGGCGCATTCAGCATCTGCGGCATCCTCCAGGCCGCCGCCGCGACCGTCGGTCCGGCATTCGGCGGGGTCCAGGTGTTCTCGGCCGGTATCCCGGTCAACATCAAGGGCAACCAGTTGCCGCAGGCGCCGAACTACAAGTTCAGCACCGGCGTGCAATATACCGCGCGCCTCGGTGACGGCGGCATGTCGCTCGTCCCGCGGTTCGACCTCGCCTATACCGGCGACAGCTCGGGCAGCATCTTCAACGGCAATGTCAACAAGATCAAAGGCTATGCCCAGGTCAACGCCCAGATGCAGCTGAACGGTACCGACGACAAATGGTACGTCCGGGCGTTCATCCAGAACATCTTTGACGCCAACAGCGTCACCGGGCTGTACATCACCGACCAGTCGTCGGGGAACTACACCAACATCTTCACCCTCGAACCGCGCCGCTATGGCATCGCGGCTGGCGTGAAGTTCTAACCGACACGGCGGCAACGCCAAAAAAGCCCCGGCCTCTCCATCGAGAGGCCGGGGTTTCTTTTGTCCGCCGATCGGGGAACCGAAGCGTTTGACCGCTCCGGCCCGCCGTGATCAGAATTTGAAGCGAACAGTACCACCATAGGTGCGCGGCTGGCTGGGATAGCCCGACACGCTGCCCGACTGGGCCACCGCCGGGAAGATCGTCGTCAGATATTGCGCGTTGGTCAGGTTGCGGCCCCACACGCCGACATCCAAGCCATTGGTCAGCCGGATCGTGAACGATGCGTTGAGCGAGTTCGTCTCGCGCTGCAGGCCCTCGACCACGCCAGCCGGAAAGCCGCTCAGGCCTTCGACGATCTGGACCGGGCTTTCATACGCGTAATCGACGTGCGCGATCGCTTTGGTCCCGCCCGCAAATTCATGCGTGTAGGTCGCGCCCATCGACAGCGACAAATCGGGGATGCCCGCAGGCGTACTGCCCGAGATGTCGCCGAACGCCGAGTTGACGAAGCTGTCGTATTTGGCGTCGAGATAGGTCGCCGCCAGCGTCAGGTTGAGCCCGTCGACTGGCCGTACCGAGCCGTCGAACTCGATCCCGAAGGTCGACTGTTTGCCGGCGTTGGCCAGCGCAAAGCCGGTGCCGGTGAAGACGTTCGACTGGAAGCCCTTGATCGACTGTTTAAACACCGCGATGTTCACCGCCGCGACGTCCCACTGGCCCTTCAGGCCAAACTCATAGACCGTCGATTCTTCAGGTGCCGCGAAGCGCGATCCCGAAGCGAGGTTGGGTGTGCGCAAACCAGCCGCGGTGATTGCGGGAAGGTCCGACGCCAACGGACGGCTGTCACGCGACAGGTTGACCGAGCTCGCTTTAAAGCCCGTGGCATAGGTCGCATAGACATTGACCGTATCAGTTACCTCATAAGCGGCGCGCACGCTGTACGAGAAGTCACCGTCGTTGGTCTTGCCGTCTTCCACCGAATTCGGAACGTTCAGGAACGGCGGCAGGAACTGGAACGCCTTCAAACCGGCGAGCGGATTGGCACTGCTGCCGTTGGGCAGGGTCAGCGTCGGGTTCGCGGCCAGGAACGTGGCGGTCGTCGGGTCCACCCCGCCACCGATCAGCAACGCCCGGCGGAACGGCGCATATTGCGGCGCATCAAGGTTGATGCCCGAGAACACGTCGGTGCTGATCACATTGGTCGAGAAATTCTTGCGATCCTTGGTGTAGTTGCCGCCCAGCGACAGCGTCAGCCGGTCGGTTACTTCGAAATCGAGCGTCCCAAAGATCGAGAAGGCTTCGTCCTTCAGGCGGTACGCTTCGTCGAGGCCGTTGCCGGCCCGGAAGAAGCTGCCGACATAGCGGGTCGGGGCGCCTTCGAGCGCGCCGAACGTGCCTTCGAGCAGCGCCACGTTCAGCGCATTGCCGCTGGCGGCGCGGATCAGCTGGTCGCCATAGGGACGGAACTGGGTGCCAAAGCGGATGTCGTTCTTCTGCCGGATCTTCTCGTTGAAATAATAGCCGCCGAGCAGGAAGTTGATCGGGCCGTCAAAGTCCGACGTGATGCGCAGTTCCTGGGTAAAGGTATTGATCCCCAGATCCTGGCTGTTCTCGCCGATCAGGTCGGCGCCGGTGAAGTCCGAATCCTGGTTGGTCAGCGCCTTGACCTTGCGGTAGGCGGTGATCGAGGTCAGCGCGAGGTTGCCCAGATCATAGTCGATCTGCCCCGAACCACCGTAATTTTCGATCTCGTTCGTCGACAGGAAATTGTTGTACACATTGAACGAGAAGGGGTTGTTGGCATCGACGCTGGGGCCGCCTGCCAGCGCGTTGGTGATCGCCACCGTCGGGCCGGCGATAACGTTACCCGCGATGCAGCAATTTTCGTCGATCTTGTCATAGTCGCCGATCAGGCGGATCGACAGCGCGTCGGTCGGTTCGAACAGCAACTGGCCGCGGACCCCGTAACGATTGCGATCGTTGACGTCGGTGTCGAGCTTCAGATCCTGCGCATAGCCGTCGCGGCGGTTGTAGCTGCCGCCGATCGAGAAGGCGACGGTTTCGCTGATCGGGCCGGTCACATCGGCCTTGACGGTGATCGCGTCATAATTGCCATAGGTGACTTCGGCTGAACCGCCGAAATCGAACTGCGGCTTTTGCGTGACGATGCTGATGACGCCCGCCGATGCGTTCTTGCCGAACAGCGTCGACTGCGGGCCGCGCAAAACTTCGATGCGCTCGACATTGGGCAGATCGCCGATCTGGGCGGCCGAACGCGAGCGATAGACGCCGTCGATGAACACGCCGACCGACGGTTCGATCCCGGCGTTGTTGGCGCCGTTGCCGAAACCGCGGATGATGAAATTGGTGTTGGCGCTCGACTGCAGCTGCGACACGCGCAGGCTGGGAACTGCGGTCTGGAGGTCGATGAGGTCGCGGATCTGCGATTCCTCCAGCTGCGCCGCCGACGTCACCGAAACGGCGACCGGGGTGTCCTGCAGCGTCTGCGACCGCTTCGACGCGGTAACGATGATGTCATTGCCATAATCGGTGCCGTCGACCGCAACCGCAGCGTCGTCGGCGGGGGCCGCATCCTGGGCAAAAGCGATGGCGGGGGTGGCGCTGGCACACAGCATCGTGGCGCCCAGCAAAAGGTTGCGCAAAGTCATGATGTCTCTCTCTCCAAACCGGTGCAAGCGCGGCCCTGCGGCCAAAGAGGGAGATGCCCCACCGGAACAGGCCGCTGTAATAGCCCCGCGCGCCGCGTCAACGCGGCGACGCTGCACTAGGCCGATTTTCTTGCGATTTGTGACCGAAAAGCAACAGTTTGCACTGCAGCATAAACGTCGCGCGCCGGGCCATATGATCGCCGCGAACGCCTTACTCCACGTCGCGCCACGCGCCGGGCGCAAGGTCACCCAGCCCCCATGCGCCGACGCGCAGCCGCACAAGCCGTAGCGTCGGATAGCCCACCGCCGCCGTCATCCGCCGCACCTGACGATTGCGGCCTTCGGTGATCGTGATTTCCAGCCAGCTGTCGGCAACGCTCTTGCGAAAGCGCACTGGCGGATCGCGCGGCCACAGCGACGGCGGTGCGATCCGGTCGACCAGCGCCGGCCGGGTCGGCCCGTCCTTCAGCACGACGCCGCTGCGCAACTGGTCTAGACTGGCGGCATCGGGTTCGCCCTCGACCTGCACCCGATAGGTCTTGGGCGTCTTGTGCTGCGGCGACGCGATGCGCGCCTGCAGGGCGCCGTCGTCAGTCAGGATCAGCAGGCCTTCGCTGTCGCGGTCAAGCCGCCCGGCGGGATAAACATGCGGGACATCGATATAGTCGGACAGCGTCGCGCGCGCTTCGGGCGTGCCACGATCGGTGAACTGCGACAGCACCCCATAGGGTTTGTTGAACAGGATGATGCGACCCACGGTTTTCCTTCCCGCCATGCCGGGCAAAGGCTCGGCCACTCATCCATCGGCTTAGCAGAAAAATGGTGCCCGGGGACGGGTTCGAACCGCCGACACTGCGATTTTCAATCGCATGCTCTACCAACTGAGCTACCCGGGCAGGGCCGCTGCGACCCGACGGTCGCGCTGGCGAGCGGCGGCTATAGGCAGGGCTTTGGGTCCTGTCCAGTGGCTTTATGATGCCCGATTTTCGGCCTCAACCTTCGTCGAAACGATCGTCGTCGGCGGTGCCGTCGGGCGCCTGCGCGGCGGGTACGGCATAACCTTCGCCGAACCAGTTGAGCAGATCGCGGTCGCGGCAGCCGCGGCCGCAAAAGGGTTTGAATTCGGGTTCGCGCGGCTTGCCGCACAGCGGGCAGCGCGGCGATTTACTGGGCATGTCCGGTTCCTTTGCTCGCAGCGTCGGCGGTCAGCTGGACCGGACGCCCGGTGCGATTTTGCAGCAGCTGGGTCCACACCGGATGCGCTGCGATATGGTCGATTACGGCGGGCCGCGCGGTCAGCGTCAATGTCCCCGCCCCCACTGCGCGCTCGGCCTGGCGCAGCAACAGCGCCGCGTCGGTAGCGACGGGATCGAGCACGACCTGCTCGATCAGCGACGGGCGGTCGCGGCGGCGGATGATCTGCATCAGCCCAAAGCCGTTGACTGCGGTACGTTCATAAGGCTGCGGCAGCGCCGCATCGACCGCGGCGTCGATCGCCTGACGTCCGGCGCGATCAGGTAGCGAGGGAAAATCGATGCCGATCGACCCGCCGATGTCGCAGCAGCGGATCACCCCCGCCGCCGCCCGCGCGCCCGCCTTGGCCAAGGTCAGTGCGTCACCCTCTCCATCGATGTCGATCAGCACCATCGCCGGGGTCGCATCGACCCACAATGCGCCGCCATCGAACGACCAATGGCCGGTGCGGACATGATCGATCAGCTCGGACCAGCCCGCATGTTCCAGTCGATCGGGATCGGTCGGGCGCAGCTCGGTTACCGGCAGACCGCTTGCCGCGATGCGGCCAAGCAGGTCGGGGCCGTCGCCGATCGCCGCGCCCGCCTCGGCAACCCGCGCCCGCGCGGGTTTGTCGCGGCCGCGTTCGCGCAGCGCCATGCGGGTGATCTCGACTGTCAGCGCCGCACCGATCGAGGTCGCTGGCGGCAGCCCTGCCAGCGACGCTACCGGCGCTCCCCGCCAGTCGAGCGCCACCATGGGCGACTTACCGGCTTCGACCAACCGCGCCGCGACAATCGCACCGACGCGCGGCCCCTCGCCTTCGCGTTCGATCCGCGCCTCCAGGATTTCGTCGCCGTCGATCAGCGCCGCGCGCGCCTCGCCGATCCCGGCTTCGTAAAGCCATTCAGCCAACGGGGATACCGGCGCTGGTCAGCAAGGTGCGCGTTTCGAACAGCGGCAGGCCGACGACATTCGAATGGCTGCCCGACAGGAAACGGACAAAGCATTCGGCGCGGCCCTGGATCGCATAGCCGCCCGCCTTGCCCATGCCCTCACCGCTTTCGACATACCAATCGATTTCGGCGGCGCTCAGCACCTTGAACGCGACGACGGTATCCGCGACGCGAACGCGCGGCTTGCCGTCGGTGCCAACCACGCACAGCCCCGAATAGACATGGTGCCGTCGCCCCGACAGCAAGCCGAGCATGCGGCGTAAATCCGCCTCGTCAGCGGGCTTTTCCAGGATGCGGCGCCCGATTGCGACGGTCGTGTCGCCCGCCAGCACGACCTCATCCGCCGCACGTTCGACCGCCAGCGCTTTGCCCTTTGCCAGCCGTGCGACATAGTCGCGCGGCAGTTCGGCCTTCAGCGGCGTTTCGTCGATGTCTGGGGACGCGATGCGCACGGGAATCACGCCAATGCGCGCCAGCAATTCACGCCGGCGCGGCGATGTCGAAGCCAGAACGAGCGCGGGAATGTTCGCCGCGCTGCTCACTTGAAGCGATAGGTGATCCGACCCTTGGTCAGGTCATAGGGGGTGAGTTCGGCGAGCACTTCGTCGCCGACCAGCACGCGGATGCGATTCTTGCGCATCTTGCCCGCAGTGTGGCCCAGAATCTCGTGGCCATTTTCCAGTTTGACGCGAAACATCGCGTTGGGCAGCAGTTCGACCACTTGGCCGCGCATCTCCAGAAGTTCTTCTTTCGCCATCAGTCCTCTAGGATCTCACAAAATAAGGATGCGCGCCCATAGCCGCAAAATGCGGCGATGAAAAGCAGTCTGTCACGCGACGAGCCGCAGTTTTCGCGCGATCCGCCAGCCCACCGTCCTCGCCCACGCATAGCTCGGCCAGCGCGGCGGCATCGCGGGGTCGAGCCCCATGCGGCGCAGCGCGGCGTTGGCGGCATGTGCTTCGGCTTCGCGGTAACTCCACTCGCTGCGCCAGGTGATCGACAGCGAAATCGACGGCGCATCGCCATTGGTGACAAAATGCGGCGCCATGACGGGCATCAGCACCGCATCGCCGGGGCCGAGTGGTACCTGCTGTGCGTCCTCGCGATAGGTTTCGTCCCACGGCAGGTTGCGGTGTCCACCGCCATGATAGCGTTCATGCTCGCGGCGATGCGCGAAACGCTCGTCGCCCGACGGCCAGACATTCATCACTTTGGCCCCGCGCAATTGCAGCAGGATATTATGCTCGGGATCGAAGTGGAACGGCGTGATCGACCCCGGAGACGAGATGAAGATGAAACCCTGCGGCGTCAGCATCGCGCCGGTCCGCGGGGCCACCACCGGTTCGAGTTCGCCGAGCAGATCCATCAGCAGGGTGCGATACGCCGGGACATTCTCGATATTCTTGAGCACCGCCCAGCTGCCATTGCTGTCGATGGTGCGGATCGTCTCGCCGATTGACAGGCCGTTCGACGGAATATCTTCGGGACGGATCCCGATCGGCACATTGCCCGGATTATATTCGACCCCACTCGTCGGCAGGCTTTCGCCAAGCTGCGCCAATGCTTCGATCGACAACAAGGGGTGATCGGGCAGATGATGATGCAGCAGCCCCGCCTGGAGCGGGTAGAGTGCCGCCATCGTCGCCAGCGTATCGGCGGGAAAGACAGGCGCGGTAATCGGCTGATGCGCGGTCATGACGGGCTTTCTACTTCATTTTCGCTCGTCGCGGCACCCTTCCAGCGCCGCCAGAGCCGTTCGGTTTTGGTCAGCATCGCAAAGCGGAGCCGGTCGGCGGGTGCCGACAGGACGGCGTTGACCCACACCAACGCGCGGCGCTCGCGCCAGACGCTGTCGATCATCGGATGCCCCGGCGCGGCGCAGCTGTCGACCCACGCGATCGCCGGATCGCCTAGCACATCAAGGTTCGCCTGTTGCAGCAGCACCCCGGGCGAAAAGCGCGCATAATCCTCGTCGAACGCGGTCTTGAACGAAAAGCCGCCCGGCGGCGCGAAGAAGTTGATCAGCATCGCGAGCGGCCGCGCGTCGAGGTCGAGCGCGCGCATGTCGAGCCGCCCCGCCTCGGCAGCGCCCGTCAGGATCGCGCGGAACCACGCCTGGGTGTCGCTGTGGCTCGCGAGCGCCGATCCGGCGCGCCCTTTCCAGCCGCGCGCCTCGAGGTCGAGAAAGGCATCGATCCACGGCTCGATCGCATCGCCTGCCTGCCAGCGCCGAAAGCGCACCGCGCCCTGTTCGGCGAGCCGGTTCGCCTGCCGCCTGTGTTCCTTGCGCTTCTTGGCGCGCACCGCGCCGTCCCAATAGTCCGCGGGTGACAGATCGCTGTCGAGCAGCGCGCGTTCTTCGCGGTGGACGATTTCAGCCTCGCCACCGCGCACCCGCGCGACGTCGACGAGCGCGCGGTGGAGCGGGCCGTCCTCGGTCAACCGCGGCACATGCACGAGCGTACGCGCCCACGGTGCCGCGTCGCACCAGCCGAGCAGGATCGACCAGAACAAGCTTTCAAAGCCCGCGCGCACCAGCGGCGCGCCGTGAAAATGATTATGATGCGCCCAGCCGCTGACATGGCGCAGCGGCAGGCGGCCGTAGCGCGTGGCCAGCGCAATCGGCATGATCCCGATAACCGGCCCGTCGCTGCCATCGCGCACCATCACCAACCGCGCCTTGCGCTCGGGATCGAGCAGGTGCAGCGCCGATTGCAGGCACCAGCGTTCGGCAAAGGGATTGGGCTCGCTGGCATCCGCCGCCAGCCGGTCCCACGCCGCAGCCAGCTCGGGTGACAGGGCCAGCGGATCGACGACGCGCACCGTCAGCGGGTCGGCGGGCGCGGCGTTGGCAGGAAAGGCAGGATGCACCGTCATCGGGTGGAGGTTAGCAGGGAAGCGTTAAAATGGGGTGGCGATTCTGACGGTCCCCCTCCCTGAAAGGGAGGGGCTAGGGG
>JAEMRT010000138.1 GCA_016463225.1 Sphingopyxis sp.
GCCGCACCGCCACCCGAGGCCACCGCCCCCGCCGTCGCCCGCGTCGAAAAATAGTTGATCGTCGTCCGCTTGCCCCCCGCGTCCTGCCCGTAATGGCGCAGGCAGAACATCAGCAGCGCGTCATTGTGCCGCCGCCGGAACCCCATCAGCTTGCCCGCCACGAACACCGGCACCAGATAGCCGTCGACCGCGCGTTCGAACGCGATGTCCTTCAGCCGCGCGACCCCGAAATCGAGCGCCGCCTCCCACGCCCGGCGAAAGCTCTCCGCCCCCGGCGCCCGCCGCAGCGTATAGCAGTTCACCTGCGCCATATTGACCATCGCCGCCGCGCGCGTGACCGACCCGGTATCGGCCAGCGCCGCGATAAACGCCTTCTGCCGCTCGGGCGTCCATCCATCGTGCCGGTATTTGCGCGGCACCGGGGTAAAATCGGGAAGCGGCGGCCGCGCCTCCGCCGCAATCGGGGTGCGGTTCTGCATATCTTTTCTCCCGTCCGTCTCGAGCACCGTCGAGCAACCAAACCGCACAGGATATGGCAGGCGGGAATTTTGTAGGAAAGGGGTTTTGTTTACATTTTGTTCTTGCACTCTGGGACTCTTCCTGGCATTTTGCCAAAAATCGACCCAGAGGAGAACATGATGACCGAAAGCCTGTCCTTCCACGAGCTTCGGCACCGCCTCGGCATGTCGGTAGAGGAAGTTGCTCAGGAACTCGATTGCGACCTCAGCACCGTCTATCGATGGGATCGCGGCGAGACTGCACCCAAGGCCTATGTTTATCGCTCGCTCGAAATGATCGGTCAGCTTCGTCCGAAGCCGGTTCAGGAAGCTCCCACGGGCGATCTGTCATTCCGCTTCATAGATCTTTTTGCCGGTATCGGCGGGTTGCGTATCGGATTTCAGGGCATCGGCGGCCACTGCGTTTTCACATCGGAATGGGACAAGAATTCGCAGGAAACCTATCGCCGCAATTTCCGCGACAATCATGATTTGCACGGCGACATTCGGGAATATTCGGAAAAGCCCGATCTGATCCCCGGGCACGATGTTTTGCTCGCCGGCTTTCCGTGCCAGCCCTTTTCAATTGCGGGCGTCTCAAAGAAAAATGCTCTCGGTCGCCCGCACGGTTTCCTTTGCGACACCCAGGGCACGCTGTTCTTTGATACGGCCCAGATCATCGCGCATCACAAACCGGCGGCGTTCGTTCTTGAGAACGTCAAAAACCTCGAACGGCACGACAAGGGGAAGACCTTTACCACAATCATGAATGTTTTGCGGAATGAGCTTGGCTATCACGTCCAGTCACGCGTGATCAGTTCCGCGCCGTGGGTTCCGCAAAAGCGGGAACGTGTGTTCATCGTCGGATTCAAGAAAGAAACAGCTTTCGACCTTGCTGCACTCGAATTGCCGGATGTTTGTGATGGCCCAAAGCTGGGCAGCATTCTGGAGCGGCACGAAGATGTCGACCCGAAATATACCCTGACCCCCCGTCTCTGGGAGTATCTCCAGATGTACAAGGAGAAGCACGCTTCGAAAGGCAATGGTTTCGGTTTCAGTCTTTTCGGTCCCAACGATGTCGCAAGGACGTTGTCGGCCCGTTACCATAAGGATGGTTCGGAAATCCTGATCGACCAGCCCGGCAAACGCCCCCGTCGACTGACCCCCCTGGAATGCGCACGCCTGATGGGCTTTGACCGCGGCGATCGCCGCTGGCAGATCGGTGTATCGGATACACAGGCCTATCGGCAATTCGGCAACGCTGTCGTGGTGCCGGTGGTCGAGTTTCTGGCCAATGCGATGAAGCCTTATCTGGCAGCGGCGCTGGACAACCGGACGCCGCAGTTCTTAAACGACGAGCTGCAGCAGAAGGTGGCCGCCTTTGGTTGACGTCGTATCGCCTGCGACCCGTAGCAGAATGATGGCGGGCATCCGTTCGAAGAACACATCACCTGAAGTACGGCTTCGCAAAATGTTGCATCAAAGGGGGCTACGTTTTCGCCTCCATCGGAAGAGTCTTCCAGGCTCCCCCGACTTGATCTTCCCGCGATATCGCGTCGCCGTTTTCGTCCACGGATGCTTTTGGCATGGGCACGAATGTAGCCTGTTCAAATGGCCAAAAACCCGGGCTGACTTTTGGAAGCAAAAAATAGACGGGAATCGCGAACGTGACGCAATGGCCGTGACGAAACTGACACGGATGGGCTGGGTGGTTTTGGTTATCTGGGAGTGCGATCTTCGGAAAAAGGGGTCGGAACTTGATTTCCTAGTCGAAGGGATAGAAGGCCGCATAAGATCGGCGGCGTCCTAAATAACGCCATTGGCTCTCCATCTGGAAACCGCCGGATCCAGGTGATGATCAAAGAAATTTTCAAAACTGATCACGTTTAGCTGGTCGCCGTAGAATTTTTCTTTGATCAATTTTGGGACCACCACGAGTACGCTGCGGTCTTTCATCTTCGCCAGCTCCGGCCGGGAAATTCCTTCATCAATCGTCGCCAAATAGAAGGCTTGACCCGTCAGGCCTTCAGTGACCACTTGGCGCCATCGCTCGCGCAGCGTCCGCTTGCAGGTAAAGATCATGCAATCCGCGGCAAATGCCGCATAGTGGGCAAAACTCGGAAGCACGAAATCCGGCCTGCTCCCCGAAAGCTCCGGCTGTGGCGTGTACGGATAGCCCAGCGCCTGAAACAGTGTTTGCACAACCTCTTCAAAAGACGCGCCAGCACGCTGCCGTCGGCTCTGGGTAAGGCTCAGAAAAAAACGATCGAGGACAAAGAAGGACTCTTGGAGGCTTTGGAGAACGTCGACGCCCGCCTCGCCTGTGGCCTGGCTCTCAACATATTTCGCCAGAACTTCTCCGCAGGCCTCCCGCTCTGCTTGTAGATAATATCCATACGCTGCCAGTTGCAGGTCACTCACCAACAAGCTGAAGTTGTCCTTGATATACTCGGTATCATATGGGGGTTTGCCCAGCGCCTCGACAATCGCTCGCCGAGTCAATTCGATACCGGACGGGATGCCGCCGCACTGCCGAAACAATTTGGGAGCGACCTTCCTCGCCTGATCAAACTCGGCGAGGACATCAGAAGACGTGATACTGTTCATGCGCGCGCGTTAGCACGAACATGCGGGCGCTCAAAATTGCCGAGCAGGGATTCCTGGCAAACGAAACGTCGATTTCGGCGAACAAGCGGAGCGCGGTCGCCGGTCAATGGGCGGACGGTTGCTCCGTCACGCCCGCGCGGCCGCTGCCGCCCCGGTCGCCGCCGCGTACATCGATCGCGTCGACGGTCAGCGCCAGCGGATACAGCCCGCTGTCCTCGCGCTCGATCCGTTCGGCAAGGGCGCCCAGAACGGCTTTGGTCGCGGCGCAATAGCCGGGCCAGTCGGCCGCAATCGCATCGGGCAGCCACTGGCGGCTATAGTTCACGAACGCATCGGAAATATGGCCCATTTCATCGACAAAAGTCTGCGCCGTATCGGTCAGCCGGGGGTCGTTGCTGGCCAGCAGCGTGGGATAGAGCACCCAGTCTTCGCGCTTCAGATGCGCGATCAACTCGGTGCGAAAGCGGGTGCGCACCAGGTTGAAATCGTCGCGCGCTTTCGGATCGCCCGGGAACGCGCCCCCAACATGCCGCGCCAGATGGCCGGCCAGCGCGAGCAGCCGGCGATGTTCGTTCCGCAACCGTTCGATTTCCACGCGCATCGTCATCGCCATCTCTCCCGTGCAGGAAATGGCGATGCTATGCGGCCGGCATGAAGAAAGCATTGAACCGCCGGTAACGCCGCGTTCATGAACAACGCAGCGCCCGCCCGGCGATCGCGGCGCGCGTTAGGCGGCTTCCTTCTTGCGCGACGCTTTCTTGCGCTCGTGCGGATCGAGCAGCGCCTTGCGGATGCGGATGTTTTTCGGGGTCACTTCGACCATCTCGTCGTCGTCGATATACGCGATCGCCTGCTCCAGCGTCATCCGCTTCGGCGGGGTCAGGCGGATCGCGTCGTCCTTGCCAGTCGAACGGAAGTTCGTCAGCTGCTTCGACTTCATCGGGTTGACCTCAAGATCGTCGGGCTTGGCATTTTCGCCGATGATCATGCCCTCGTACAGCGCCTCACCCGGCGACACGAACAGGATGCCGCGTTCTTCGAGCGGGCCAAGCGCATAGGCGACGGCTTCGCCATTGCCGTTGCTGATCAGGACGCCGTTCTGGCGACCCGCGATCACGCCCTTGTACGGGCCGTACTTCTCGAACAGGCGGTTCATGATCCCGGTGCCGCGCGTGTCGGACAGGAACTCGCCGTGATAGCCGATCAGGCCGCGCGACGGACCGCTGAAGGTGATGCGCGTCTTGCCGCCGCCCGACGGACGCATGTCGGTCAGGTCGGCCTTGCGGACCTGCATCTTCTCGACCACCGTGCCGCTATGTTCGTCGTCGACGTCGATGACGACGGTTTCATAGGGTTCGGTGCGCTTGCCATTCTCGTCCTCGCCATACAGCACGCGCGGGCGGCTGATGCCGAGTTCGAAGCCTTCGCGGCGCATGGTTTCGATCAGCACGCCCAGCTGAAGTTCGCCGCGCCCGGCCACTTCGAAGCTGTCCTTGTCAGCCGATTCGGTGATGCGGATGGCGACGTTCGATTCCGCCTCACGCTCCAACCGGTCACGGATCATGCGGCTGGTAACCTTGCTGCCTTCACGGCCCGCCATCGGCGAATCGTTCACGGCAAAGCGCATCGACAGCGTCGGCGGATCGATCGGCTGCGCGGCGATCGGCTCGCTCACGCTGGTGTCGGCGATGGTGTTGGCGACGGTCGCCAGCGCCAGGCCCGCGATCGCGACGATGTCGCCCGCGCGCGCTTCCTCGACGGGAACGCGCTCGAGCCCGCGAAACGCCAGCAGCTTCGACGCGCGGCCGGTCTCGATGACCTTGCCGTCCATGTCGATCGCGTGGATCGGCTGGTTGACCTTGATCGTCCCCGACTGGACGCGGCCGGTCAGGATGCGGCCGATGAAATTGTCGCGGTCGAGCAGCGTCGCGAGGAAGGTGAACGGACCGTCTTCGGGCAGACCCGGGGTCGGGACGTGCGACACGATCGTCTTGAACAGCGGCTCGAGCGTGCCGTCGCGCGCTTCCTGGTCTTCCGAGGCGTAACCGCCGCGGCCCGAGGCATAAAGGATCGGGAAATCAAGCTGTTCGTCATTGGCTTCGAGCGTCAGGAACAGTTCGAACACTTCGTCGAGTACTTCGGCGGCGCGCGCGTCGCTGCGGTCGATCTTGTTGACGACGACGATCGGCTTGAGGCCGAGCGCGAGCGCCTTGCCGGTGACGAACTTGGTCTGCGGCATCGGGCCTTCGGCGGCATCGACGAGCAGGATAACGCCATCGACCATCGAAAGGATTCGCTCGACCTCGCCGCCGAAATCGGCATGGCCCGGGGTGTCGACGATGTTGATCCGCGTCAGATCGGCGCCTTCGCCCCACTCGACCGAGGTGCACTTCGCCAGGATCGTGATCCCGCGTTCCTTTTCCAGGTCATTGGAATCCATCGCTCTTTCTTCGACACGCTGGTTGTCGCGGAAGGTACCCGACTGGCGGAACAGCTGGTCGACGAGGGTGGTTTTTCCATGATCGACGTGGGCGATAATGGCAATATTGCGCAGAGACATGCGGAAACGAACCTTGATGGAAGGGGGCAGCGCGCAAGGCACCGCGAAACGCCGCGCCCCTAACAGAAGCGGTGCTGCGGCGCAACAAAATTGCCGGTCATTGCGGCGGGCTCACGACATGGCCCAACGCGCGGCGCAAGCGGGCGGGGTCATAGAAGGATGCAGCTTCCTGCTGTCGCAAGCGCGGCGCCAATCGCGAGGCAAAATGCGCGTGCCATTTTTGGAGCGCTGGATGCCAGCGGGCATCATCCTCGCCGATGCGCGCGAGGTCGCGCGACGCCGCCAACAGATCACGGCGGAGCGCGGCATGGCGCAAGGCATAGCGTTCGTCGATCAGTCCGAGTTGGTGCCGCGCGGCGGCGATCAGCTGACGGCGCAGCGCCGCATCGCTGCTTGCCGCGCGCGCTCCGACAAGCACTTGATCGATCAGCCGCAACTGGTCGGCGAGCCGACGCGGCTGCGCCTTCCCGCCCTCCGCCGGGCAGGCGCCGATCGTCCGCACATAAGCAGTGAGGGCATCGAGCATCGCCGGACTCGGCTCCGCCCCCGAAAATTCCTCGACCACCAGATTGCGGACGAAGCGTGCCAGCTCGGGATTGCCGGGTGCCCGCGAAATCTTGCCGGGCATCGCAAGGTCGGGAATGACCACCGGATCGAACCGCGCGTTGGCGCGCTGCGGCCCGAAAAAGCTGTTGGTGACGTCGGCGGTGCCCGGCGCGCCCGATAGCTGCGGCATCAGAAAATGCGGGTTGTCGCGCCCGCCGCGATGGCATGCGGCGCAGCTGAGCCCTGCCTTCGACGCCTGTCCACCGAGCAGCGCCGGGCTGTTGAACAACGCTTCGCCGGCGGCGAGCGCCTCGGCTGAAGCACCTGCCGCGAGATTGGAGCGCGGGCATTGACGCGGTTGCTCGGCGAGCTCCGTAAATTCGGCACCCGGCGCGGTCCACAGCAGCACGCGCGCAAAGGGCCCGTCACCGGCCGCGGCCAGACCGGCCGGAACGGCGAGCGCCAGCAAAAGCGCTGGGACTAGCTGGCGGATGGCGGCGCCTCTGCGATCCAGCGCCGCAGTTCGTCGGCTTCGTAGCAGCCGAAACCGCACAGCTTGTCGAGCCGCGCCAGATGCGCCCGCGCACCTGCCATGTTGCCGCGCTCGATTTTCAGCTCGCCATAATATTCGAGCGCGCCGCGATGGTCGGGCGCGACCGCGAGCGCGGCGCGATAATAGGTCTCGGCCCGGTCGAATTGCCCAAGCTTGCGATTGGCGAAGCCGAGATAGGTCAGGATGTCGGGGTGCGGCCCCGCCGCCCACAAGGCCGAATCGAGGATGGCGATCGCCTCGTCATAGCGCTTTTCGTTGATCAGCCCGACGGCGGCGACATAAGCGCCATCGATCACGGCCGCGTCAGCGAACTGCACGTCGGGAGGCACGAACGCCGACGTCTGGGTTCCCGTCGCGATCGCGGCCTCGATCGCCGCGAGTGCGCCCGCCAGCTTGGTGGCATCGGCGCAGTTGCCCGCGCAACTCGCGTGCAGCGCCTTGACCGCGGCCAGTTGCTCCTGCGCACGCTTTGTGTCGCCGGTCCGCGCCGCCGCCACCGCAAGATCGCGCCGGGCCTCGATCATCTTTGCATCATATTTGACCGCCACGTCGAGCGGGCGGATCGCCTTTCTATACTCGCCCGCGCCGAGCAGGCTGGCGCCGAGCATATATTGCGCCTGCGCGTTGCGCGGCACCACCTCGACGACCTTGCGAAAGGCGCCAGCCGCATCCTTGTATTTGCCGGCCTGAAAAGCGGCGACACCCTTTTGATATTCGACCGCGGGGTCATAAGACGGGCCCGACGCGCTGGGCGCGGAACCTCCGCCACCACTACCACCCGCCGCCAGAACGGGAACGCCGAGTATCAGCGCGGCCGCCAACATCGCAACGGATAGACCAGGTCCAACGGATCGCCGCATCATGCCCTCCTCGTGGAATAGTTCAGGTGCAGCGGCAACGCTGGCAAAAGCCTCCGTCTCGCCGCTGCGGTCCGGCGGGGCTTGGTCGGTCAAATGCGACGCCTTCAAGCGCTGTCCGATCGAGCAACGAGGCTACTCCAACTCGCGCCGCTGGGCAATGACGCGTCGCCTCTATCATTAATTTCAATAATTATTGAAACTTTAGAAATGAAAGTGTATCTGCCGCCTATGGATATGTCCCCTGCCCCCGTTTCTCCAGCGACTCCTCCATCTCCGCCGTTCCGGCTCTCCCCGCTTGCGCAGGCGTTTGTCCTGCATTTCGGCGAGATGGGGAGTCGCTGGGGGATCAATCGCACCGTCGGGCAAATTTACGCGATGCTGTTTCTCGCCGACGCGCCGCGCCATGCCGAAGAGATCAGCGAGGCGCTGAGCCTGTCGCGCGGCAGCGTGTCGATGGGGCTGAAAGAGCTGGCGAGCTGGAATCTCGTCCAGCTGCGCCACGTCCCCGGCGACCGGCGCGACTATTATGAGACGCCGCGCGACGTGTGGTCGATTTTCCGCACCCTGGTCGAGGAACGCAAGAAGCGCGAGATCGACCCGACGCTGACGACGCTGCGGACGCTGCTCATGGAGCCCGCAACCGACGCGTCGGACCGCTTTGCGCAGGAACGCATTTCCGCGATGCACGAGCAGATCGAGCTGCTCACCGACTGGTATGCCGAGATGCGGCGGCTCGACAATGAGCGCCTGCTCCAGCTGCTGCGGCTTGGCGAGCGCGTCGTGAAGGCGCTGGAATTCAAGGATCGCATGCTCGGCCGCGGCAAGAGCCAAAGCCTGACGGAGGCGGACAATGGACGCACTTGATCCGCTGATCCTCGCGCGCATCCAGTTTGCCGCGAACATCAGTTTCCACATCTTGTTCCCGACGATCACGATCGCGCTCGGCTGGGCGCTGCTCGGCTTCAAACTCGCCTATAACCGGACCAAAGACGGGGCGTGGATGGATGCCTATCGCCTGTGGGTGAAGGTCTTTGCGCTCAGTTTTGCGATGGGGGTCGTGTCGGGCATCACGATGAGTTTCCAGTTCGGCACCAACTGGCCGGGCTATATGGAAAAGGTCGGCAATGTCGCGGGGCCGCTGCTCGCCTATGAGGTGCTGACCGCTTTTTTCCTCGAAGCGGTGTTCTTGGGGATCATGTTGTTCGGGTTCAGCCGGGTACCGAACTGGGTCCACACGATGGCGACGCTGCTGGTGGCGGGCGGCACGACGCTCTCGGCGTTCTGGATCATCGTGCTCAACAGCTGGATGCAGACCCCGGTCGGCTATGAGCTTCGCGACGGCGTCGTCCACGCGACCGACTGGTGGGCGATCATCTTCAACCCGTCGATGCCGTACCGGCTGACCCATATGCTGATCGCCTCGGCGCTGACCGTCGCCTTCCTGATCGCGGGCATGTCGGCCTGGCGCTGGCTGAAGGACGGCGGCGGCGAAGGCGTGCGGCGCACGTTGAAGGCCGCGGTCTATGCCGCGGCGCTGCTGATCCCGGTGCAGATTTTTGTCGGCGACATGCACGGGCTCAACACGCTCGAGCATCAGCCGCAAAAGATCGCGGCGATGGAGGCCAATTGGGAAACGCGCAGCCATGTGCCGCTCGTCCTGTTCGCGATCCCCGACAGCAAGGCGCGCACCAACCATGCCGAAATTGCCATTCCGTCAGGCGCCAGCCTGATCCTGAAGCACGACGTCGCGGGCGTCGTTCCGGGGCTCAACGATTATGCAGGCAATCACCCGCCGGTCGGGCCGCTGTTCTGGGGTTTCCGGATCATGGTCGGCATCGGCATGGCGATGCTCGCGCTGGCATGGTTTGCGGCGTGGACGATCCGACGCCGCGGCGTCGATGCGATGCCGCGCTGGCTGGCGCACGGACTGGTCGCGATGACCTTCAGCGGCTGGGTCGCGACGCTCGCGGGCTGGTATGTCACCGAAATCGGCCGCCAGCCGTGGCTGGTCACCGGGGTGCTCAGGACCGCCGATGCGGTCGGCCCGGTCGGCGCCGCTATGGTCGCCAGTTCGCTGACGCTGTATCTTACGGTCTATGCAGTGCTGCTGACCGCCTATATCGCGGTGCTCTACCGCCTCGCTCGGCTGGGCAAGGCGGCGCCGAATGACAAGCCGATGTTCCCGGTGCCCACCATCGCCCCCGGCCCCGCCGCCGCGCAGGAGGAACCGGCATGACCCCGTTTATCGATCCTTGGTGGCTGCCCGTCATCTTTGCCGGGCTGATGGGGCTGTCGATCCTGCTCTATGTCATCCTCGACGGCTATGATCTGGGTGTCGGGATGCTGACGCGGCTGGAAAAGGACGAGAACCGCGACCTGATGGTCGCGTCGATCGGGCCGTTCTGGGACGCGAACGAGACGTGGCTGGTGCTCGGCATCGGACTGCTGCTCGTCGCCTTCCCGCTCGCGCACGGGCTGATCCTGACCCAGCTGTACCTGCCCGTCGTGCTGATGCTCGTCGCGCTGATCCTGCGCGGCGTGTCGTTCGAGTTTCGTGCCAAGGCGCCGCCCGCGCATAAGCAGCGTTGGGACCATGCATTCTTTGCCGGATCGCTCCTCACCGCCCTTTGTCAGGGCTATATGCTCGGCGCCTATGTGCTGGGGTTCGACCAGAGCCTGGCGGCGGTGCTGTTCTGCCTGCTCGCAGCCTTGGGGCTGGTCGCGGGCTATGTGTTCGTCGGCGCGTGCTGGCTGATCTACAAGGTCGAGGGCGATTTGCAGCGGCGCGCGGTGCGCTGGGCCGAGGTCAGCCTGTGGGCCACGGCCCTCGCGATGGCAATCATCTCAATCGCGACGCCGCTGTTGTCGGAGCGCATCTTCGACCGCTGGTTCCGCTTGCCCGAGATCATTGCGCTGCTGCCGATCCCGATCGCCGCCGCGACGCTGTTTATCGGGCTTGCGATCTTCCTGCGCCGACCGCTGCGCGCGAAGGACGAGCTGTCATGGGTACCGCTCGCGACCGCGGGCATCCTCTTTGCGCTGGGGTTTGTCGGGATCGCGTACAGCTTCTACCCCTATCTGATCGCCGACCGGCTGGACATCTGGCAGGCGGCGGCGTCGCCCGAATCGCTGAGTATCATCCTGATTGGCGCGCTGTTCGTGCTGCCGGTGATTTTGGGATACTCGATCCTGTCGCACTGGATATTCCGCGGGAAGGCGACGCACTTGAGTTATGAGTGAGGGGGGTAAGTTTGTCGGTTTTGGGGTGGTGGGTTCAACTGGTCATCGCAACACTTTAGTCTTTCAGGAAAGATGGAGTGC
>JAEMRT010000045.1 GCA_016463225.1 Sphingopyxis sp.
ACCCGAAGCCGCCAACGCGCCGCCCCCGAGCGTGAGCGCGCCAAGTCCCGCCAGCACTGCCGGGTTCAATCCGCCCGCGGCGGACGCGCCGGCCAGCCCGGCCTCGCCGAGCGCGGAGGCCTGGATCATGACGACGCCGTCCTGTACGACGACATCCGCAGCCGCGATGCGCAGAACATGTCCGTCCGCAAAAACCAGTTCGACGTCGCCATTCGGCAGAACCCGGACGTCTTGCACACCTTCTATGTCCCGTGCCGAAAGCAGGTCCTTTTCCGCTGCCTGCGCCTGCCCGGCCGAGCCTGCCAGAGCGATGGCAGCAATCGTCGCGGCATTGCGCATAAGCTTGCGGTTATTTTTCTTCGACATCGAACACTCCTGAGCCACAATGGAACTATCGATGCTCAGTCGGCCGGCGGCGCTCATGGGTTCAAATTATTGTTGGCGGGTCTTAAGCGGCAATCGGGAAAACAAATATTTTAAATCAACACATTAGCGTCAAAACGTTTTCTGATAGCTTTTCTCAATAAGAGAGATCGATACGTTCGATTTAATGGAGGCAGAGTGCCCGCAATCGGGCCAACCACCAAAATGATCCGGGAATTCTCTTGTCGGCGCGTTGGAGCCGGGCGGCGGCATCGCCTCCTCCCGATCGCCCGATTTTCGCTACCCGCGCATGTCCGATGCAGCTGCCGTGCTCGGACTGCCCCCGGCACAGGCGCTAATCTGCCGATAAAAGGCGGTCTATCTGGCAAGCTATGTCGACATCGCGCTGCGAGACGCCAGGGGCATCGTGCGTCGTCAGCCAGATTTCTAGGCGGTTGTAGACGTTGGACCACTCGGGGTGGTGGTTGCGCTTTTCGGCAGTGATCGCGATCTCCGTCATCGGGCCGAAGGTTCGCACGAAATCTTCGAACTCAATGGGCCGGTAGAGCGCGTAGCGTGTGCAATCGCACCATCGGGAGCAAACAAGGAGCGCCCGGCACCGTCCGAATGCGACGACTTGAGACATGTGGCGAGGCCTTTAGCCCCATAGGAGTCTGGACATGCGCTTCGGCCGCCCCGTCATAATCTGCACCGCACTTGGCGCGGGAAGTTTATTTCGACTGATAGGGCCCAAAATGCTTGACGACTTCGCGGCGCTTGTCGGCATCGTTGAGGATATAAACATCATACTGATCGCCGCCCGGTGCGACACGTATAACAACATGGCCGTTATAGCTCTTGTAGATGCTGTCCATGATCGGCCCGATCGCCGTGCGGGTTTCGGGTGCCATGCCTGTCGAGAAAACGTCGCGCGGGCCAGGATAGAGCCCTTTTGACGCCATTCGAACCACGACGTCCTCGCCCGGTTGCGGTGAAAGCCAATTCTGCTGGACCATGACGCGGGGAGCGAGATTGCGCAGGATATTCTCGTTTACGGTGTCCCTGTTGCCATGATGATCGAGCATCATGACGTCGACCGGCCCTACCACTGCGGACACTGGCGTCTCGACATCGCGCCACCAAGGCTGGTTGTAATGGGGGACACCGGGAAGGTCGCCGCCCGAATAATATTTGAACCTGCCATATGCGAACGTGAGCACGTTGCTGAACGGGTTTTCGTCGAAGTCGCACGCCGTGACGGCACCCTCGGGAATATAATGATGCGTTTCATCGCGGGCTCCCGTCCAGATGATGCCGCTGGAGGCGATGTTCCGGATGTGAAAGCTCGGGAACGCCGCGGCCTTCTCGAGCTTGATCTGGTCTAGCGCGCCAGGCTTCAGCCCGACCACCGCTTGGCCGTGCTTCAGCCGGTAATCAGCGAAGCTCAGGTAATTGGCGAGCGAGAGTCCGCTCGAACCAGAAATAGCGCCGGATCTCGTGCAATTGCGAAGATCAACCGGATATTGGTAATCTGGCCCTGCACGATCGATGAGCGTGCCGACCGGGATGGTCTCGGCGACCTCGGTTATGCCCGCGAGGCGGTAAGCCCCGGTCCGTGACATCGGCTTGTCCGGCGTGATCGTGCCGTAATGGTCGGTGTGGAAATGTGTGATGAGTGCATAGTCGAGCTTCGCCGGTCGGCCCGGGGGCGCGAATTGGCGAACATAGTCGGCGATCCAATATCCCGCCGAGCTGGCGCCGTCAGGGACCGGCGGGAATGGCTTCAGCGGCTGCACGCGCTTGGCAAATTCAGGATCGCCTTCGCCGGCATCTATCAGCATTGTCGTTCCGTCTGGAAAGACGAAAAAGGTCGCATTGCCGCGCCCGGTGCTGACGTGATGAATGTCGAAAATGCCTTCGGACCACGGCGCAAGCGAGCCGGAATCACTTGGTGCCGCCATAGCGGGGGACACCCCAGCGGCGGCGAGCGCCACTAAGGCTGCGCTGGCACGTGCGACGCCTTTCAACCCATCAAGAAGGCTACGGAAAATCGTGCTGGGGGTCGTCATGAGAATATCCTCTGGCTTGGATCGGCAGTCGCCGGGCGAATATCGGTAGGGAACATTGGAACCGACAGTCGGGTGGCCCGATCAGTCTCTCGGCGGCTGCGGTTCGACCGGAACTGCGCTTGCGGGGTCGATGTCGGGATAGGCTTCGAGCAGCGCGCGGGTCACCCCGTTCGTCCAGCCGAACCCGTCCTGAAGCGGATATTCGCCGCCGCCGCCGGGCTTCAGTTCCTCGACGTCATATTTCTCGAGCATCTTTCCGGTTTCGCGATAAGCGCGGTCGACGGTGGCGACCCAGCGCGACGCAATGCTTCGCGCCAAGCGCTGTTCGCCATATCGCTCCAGGCCCTTGACCGCGATCCATTGCAGCGGCGCCCAGCCATTGGGGCTGTCCCACTGCTGCCCGGTCGACAGCAACGTCGTACGCAATCCGCCCGGCGCCACGAGCTCGCGCTCTGTTGTACGCGCGACCGCCGCGGCTTCCGCCTCGGTCGCTAACCCGACGAAAAGCGGATAAAGCGTCGCGGCGGAAAGGACGGGCGTCAGCCGCCGCGCCCGGCGGTCCCAATCGCCGAAGCGTCCGTCGGCTTTCGACCAGAGATAGCGCCGCATTGCCGAGGCGCGGGAAGCGGCAAGCCGCTCGTATGTGACGGCGCAAGCGGCATCGCTCGCCGCGGCACAGCGGCGCGCAATATTGCGCTCGAGAGCCCACAGCAGACTGTTGAGGTCGACGGGAACGATATCGGTGGTGCGGACCGAGGACAAATCGGCGGGGTCTGCAAGCCAGCGCGACGAATAGTCCCAGCCGCTTTCGGCGCCCGCCCGCAGGTGCCGGTAGACCGTCTCGGCGGGAAGCGAAGCCTTTCGCGCAGTTGCGACATCCTCGGCCCAGCTCTCATCACGCGGCCCCGTGCCATTGTCCCAGTAGCGATTGAGCAGGCTGCCGTCGGGCATGCGCACCACGCGCGCGCTGGCACCTTCCTTGCCGAGCGCGCCCGCACCCGCCATCCAGAATTCATGCTCGGCGCGTAACGCCGCGAGATGACGCGCTCCGGCGTCCGCATCGTCGCCGCCCGCGAGATCGACCATCTGCGAGAAGAAAGGTGGCTGCGAGCGCCCAAGATAATAGCTTCGCGTGCCGTTGGGGATGAAGCCGTAACGCTGGATGAGGCTCTCGAAATTGGCAAGCATCGATCGGGCGAGCGGCTCTTCACCGTCGAGCATCAGCCCCAGCATCGTGAAATAGCTGTCCCAGTAATAGATCTCGCGAAAGCGCCCGCCAGGCACGACATAGGGTTCGGGCAAGGCGAGCGCGGACGAACCTTCCTTCGGCGCGATCGCGGGCCGGCGCAACTGCGGCCAGAGCGCCTTGATATGGCTGCGAAGGCTCGCCAGAGGCGGCGTATCGGAAGGAAGCTCGAAATAGCGTGCCACGAATGCGCGCAGCGCTTCCTTCCCCTGCGGCTGCTTGGTACGCCAAGCCTGCAGGATCGTCTCGGGCGACGTCCGCGGCACCGCATCGACGAACGTCTTGCTGTCGGGGAAGATCCCAGCGCCCTGCACTGCTTCGAACAGTGGGCCGTAGATCTGCTGCGGGCTATCGGTCGCGATCGCTGGTACGCTGCTGGCAGTTGCCGCAACAAGCCAGGCGAACCCAAGCGCTCGCCGCATTCCAAAAAACTTATGCATTGCCGTTATCTCCTTCGAATGAGGCGGGTCTAACGGAGCAAAAGCGCGCGAAGGCAGCGATTATGGCGTAGCAGGCGATCGGCAGCAGCAGCGCACCCCCAAGGCCCACGCCATCGGCGAGGGCTCCGGTAAGAAGCGGAACGATCGCGCCACCGACGATTGCCATGCAGATGATCCCCGACGCGTCGGCGCGCCGTTCGCCGAGCCCTTCGCAGGCTAGGCTGAAGATGGTGGGAAACATGATCGCATTGCAGAGTCCCACCGCGAGCAATGCATAACCTGCAAGCTGGCCCGACGAGAGGATTGACAGCGTAACGAGCCCGGCCGCGCACAGCGCGGCGCCGAGTAACACGAGAGGGGGGCTCACGACGCGGAGCAATCCCGCCCCCAGGAAGCGCCCGATCATCGCCCCGCCCCAGTAGAAGACGAGCATTTCCCCGGCCGCTTGCGCGTCAATTCCGAGGGTACGCCGGTCCATCAGGTAATTTGTGAGCAGTGAGGCGATCGCGACCTCGGCACCGACATAGACGAATATCCCAAGCGTCCCGAGGGCGAACCGCGGCTGCCGCAGCAGACCGAAGCTCGGTCGGGCGTTACCGCCCCCCTTTTCAGCCTCTGCGAGGATATTGCGGCTCGTCCAGATCGCGGCCGCAACAAGGAAGAGGAGCGCAGCGATTCCGAGATAAGCGTGCACCACCGCCTGGGTTTCGGCGGCGAGAAAGGCCGCACGATCCGAGGGTGCCAATGTCGCGGGATCGGTGTCGGCCAGACCGCCGAGGATGAGACGCGCGCCCACGAACGGAAAAATCGTCGTGCCGAGCGAATTGAAGGCCTGCGCGAAGGTCAGCCGACTATGCGAGGTCTCGGCACGTCCGAGCATCGATATCAGCGGGTTGGCGACGACCTGGACCGTCGTAATACCGGCGCCGAGCACGAACAGGGCAGCGAGAAAGGCGACGAACAGACCAGAGCCCGATGCAGGGATGAAGAGCAGGCATGCCGCCATCATCGTGAGCAGGCCCGCGGCAGCGGTCCGCATATAGCCAAGCCGCCGAAGCAGCGCCGCCGCCGGAATGGAGACGAGAAAATAGGCGGCGAAGAAGACAAACTGAATGAGCATCGCCTCGGTCCAGCTGAGCACGAAAAGATGTTTGAGCTTGGGGATCAAAATGTCGTTGAGGCTCGTGATCCCGCCGAAAAGGAAAAAGAGCAAAAAGACGAACCAGCGCACGCTTGCCGGCGCGCTTTCCGACCCCGCGACATTCGCCTGTGGCTCCCCTCCCATCGTCATTGCCATACCTCTTCTCCTCCCTCGCCGCGTTGGGCGCTTTTTTATGGTCTTGTCTTTCGAGCGTATCAGCCGCCCCTCCGGCCGCGCTGCTCGAGATAGTCGATGAGTCGGCGCGGTTCGTCCGTCTGGATGACCGTCGCTCCGAGCGCGATCATCCGTCCCCAATTGCCGTCGGGATCTTCGATTGCGCGCGCATCGGTCATGCCGGCAGCGAAGGCGGGATTGAGCGCATTGATCCAGACGCGCCGGTTGGCGGCGCCGCGCAGTTGCGCAAGAAACGCCTCGCTTGTGAACACGAGTTCGTAAGCCGCCGGCTCATATCGCGCGAAGCTTGCGATCTCGTCGGGTAGCGACGGCGCGCACGCCCCGTTCAAGACTCCTGGCGCGCACTCGAGGATGACGGGCATGAACAGGGTGCGTCCGTGGAACGGCGCTCCCACCAGCGCCGGGTCGTCGGCATGCGCGTTCATCTTCATCAGGATTTGATCCTGCATGCCGAGTCTCTCGACGACCGCGAATGCGGGCGCATAGGCGTCGCCCTTCACGTCGAGATTGATGAGAAATTTTCCGCGCGCCGCCTGGAGCGCTTCGGCAAGCGTCGGGACGCGCTCTTGGGTGAAGGGGGCATTCGCCCCGCCCGCACCCGCTCGCAAACGCAGCGTCCGGATGTCCGAGAGATCATGATCGCGCGCGAGGCCGTTACCGCCGGTCGTTCGGTCGAGTGACGGATCGTGAAGCAGGATCGGAACACCGTCGCGTGACAACGCCACGTCGATCTCGATCATGTCAGCGCCGATGGCGGCGCAAGCCTCAATCGCAGCCAACGAATTTTCGGGCGCGCCTGCACGCCAGCAGGCCCGGTGCGCAACCACCATGACGTGCGGATCTCGTACGTCGAGAAATTGGCTCCGCAGCGCCGCAATGCGGTCGGCGCCGCTGCCCGGAGCCATCGACGTGCAGGCGGCCAGCAAGAGCGCGAGAGCCAGGCTTAGGTAATGCTTCATCCGAATTGCCCGATGACGATCAAAAACGGGGGCGGACGACATGCCGTCCGCCCCGAGGCGGGAGTCAGCGATTAGAACTCATAGCCAACGGTGAAGCGGACGGTCCGCGGAAGAATGTAGCGGCCGTTGGTATTAATATCGAAGCTGTTTGGGTCACCTTCGGTTAGGCCCTGCGCGTCGAAGATATTGTCGCCAGCAACCCGGAAGTTCAGGCCGTTCTTCATCCGCAGTTCCACGCCGAGGTCGACCTTCTCGTAGGACGGCAAAGGCTGGGTGTTCTGGATATTGCTCTGGCGCTTGCCGACGTGGCTGACGGCACCATAGATCGAGCCTTCGATATCGCCGATGCTGAAATCATAGGACGGCGCAATGCGGAATTGCAGCTTCGGTTGACGCGGCGCCTGATTTCCGACGAGATTGGGATCAGCATCGGCGGAAATTTTGCCGTCAAGATAGGTACCTGACGCGACGATCGAGAGGCCGCCCCACAGGCGGACATTCGCATCGAGTTCGAGCCCTTGCGCTTCGGTTTCGAACCGCGAGAAGGGCGCGTCCACGACGGGCGCAGTCGATCGCGTCGCCTGCGTTTCGACCCGGAACGCCGTCAGATAAACGCCCACGCCGCGCGACTGATATTTGAGCCCCGCTTCATATTGTCGTACGTCGAAGAAGAGGTCGTCGCCCGCTGCAAGTTGGACCTGCCCACCCCGCAAATCATCAAAATAGGGCAGCCGGAACCCGTCGTTTATGCGCACAAACGCTCCGAAATCATCGGTGAAGCTGTAGTTGGCGCCCACGGTCCAGGAGATGCCCTGCTCGTTGTAATTATTGACGATATTGGGCACACCCGTGAGGCCGGTCACCGGATTTGAGGCCGTATTCGCCGTGTAATCGAGCGCATGATCGACCCAGCGCGCACCGAGGTCGAGCCGGAGCTTCGGCAGGATTTCATAGTCTGCCACCGCATAGACGGCGTTCATCTTTCCGTCGCCGGTTGCGTCGAGCCGCGTCCCGTTGAGGCACGGCGCCGGCGCGTTGGTCACCGTCGCGCAGTTGATCACGACCTGTTCGCGCGCGCCGCTAAGCTCGAAATAGCGGGCATTGTTGTTGAGGTTCCAGAGATCCTTCGAACCGAAGTGCGATACAAAATAACCGAGCGTGATCGAACCACCCTTGAAACCCTTGGTGATCGATAGATCGTTCGTGAAGCTGTCGATATCCTTTTTGACCGCCTGGAATCCGATATGCTGGACAAAGGCATCGGGCCCGAGGACGCGGTTCGTAATGAGCGTGTTTGCCGAGGCCAAACCGAGTTGGCCAATCGTGCGCGGACCGCCGCGCGGGCTGAGGCCATAGGTATCGGCGTCGCCCTTGAGGAAGTTCATGCGCTCGGACAGCGACCAGTCGCCGCCGAGATCGAGTTCGAGGCTGCCGCCGGCGAGGAAGCCGTCGAAACCACGGCCGTCGCCATAGTCGGCGGAAAGCGGCTGACCATAAGGCCCTTCCACGACGGTCTTGCGATTGGCGGGGCTGACTTGGACGAAAGACGAGTCGATCCCAGGTACGCGTAGCGGGACCGGCAGATACCAAGTCCCGTGATCATCGGTGCGGCGGAAGTACAGGTTGATCTTGCCGTTCTCGAGCCGCTTGGTGAGGTTGACCGTGAACTGATAGCCTTTTTCCGAACTGAAGCCGGCTTGGCGCTGTCCTTCGGACGACTGCACATAACCGCCGACCATATAGTAGAGATCGTCGGCAAGCTTGCCGCTGAGGACGCCGTCGACGCGCAGAAGATCATAGGTCGAGGTAGACGCCCGGACGCTACCGCGGGTATCTTCTCCGCCTTCCTTGAGGAGGAAATTGGTGGTGAGCCCCGGCTGGCCGTTGGAAAGCACGGGATTCGGGCCGCCGCGTAGCGCTTCAACGCGCTCGATCGTCTCGTCGATGCGAAACAGCGTCGAGTTTTCGAGGAAGCTGAGGGTCGGCGGTGTGAAGATCGGCACGCCCTCGAGCTGCATCGTCACGAAGGGCGCGTCACCGGTTCCCGGGAATCCGCGCAGGTTGATGTTGGCGCCCGAGACACCGCCCGAGCTTTCCGACCAGACACCTGGGACTGCCTTCATCAGGTCGGCCGTACTCTGCGGATTGAACTTGACCACCGCGTCCTCGTCGAGCGTCGTGATCGCGAAGCTCGCTTCCACCTTGCGAAGTTCGGAACCGCCGGCCGTCCCGGTCACGACGATTTCCTGGTTATCCTCTTCCGCGGGTGTGGACTGTGCCTGGGCGGCGGCCGGAACCGTCATCGCGGCAGCAGACGCAAACAGGAAAATTCGGAAGTTCACGTTCATACTCTCCCCCTGTGCTTAATCGGCATCAACTCGTGCCTTGAGAGGCGAGCCTTCTGGCTGGTCTCTGCACGGTGATGCGCAGGGTCCGAGATTTCCGGCTACCGCCTCGATAATTTTTTGCTGCGCGAAGAGAGCCCCGGCGTTCGGACCATTTTCGGGCCTGCTATGCCGACGCGGATGATGGGAGGATTGGGAGGCGCACAAGAGTTATCATCCCCGCAATTCAGCCTGTTCCTTGGGCGAAGGCCGTAGCAGGATGGCTCGCCCAATTTTCCTGTGATGGGCTTAGAAGCGGTATCCGAATGACGCGCTGATGTTTCGTCCGAACAGCGGACGCGCGACGATCGGACCAGACGACAAGGCGTCGCCGCGCAGGCGGGTGTTGCCTTCGGTCAGCCCAAAGGCGTCAAACAAATTTTGCGCCACGAGATCGAAATATAGCCGATTGTCAAGTTCGACATGCAGCCCGGCATCCACCGTCTCGTAGGACGGTAGTCGCTGGAGATTCTCCACGTCCGAATACCGCCCTCCCACATAGGAATATGTGGCACGCAGCTTGACCGTCGCGGGGCCGAGCCGCGTGACGTAAACGGGCGATATCGAGAATTGCACCTTCGGCTGCCGGACCACCCGGTTTCCGCTATTCTCGCCGAAACCACGATAGTGGGCGTCGAGAAAGGCGCCCCGTATCTCAAGGCTCCATCGCTGGCTCGGCGAAATAACGGCGTCGAGCTCGATCCCCTTGGCACGCGCTCCCCCGAGCAGGACAATCGATCCCACGCCGCCATCGGGCTGCGCGAGCAACCGCGAGAATTGAAGGCCTTCGAAGCGATTGACGAAGGCATTCACCGAAACCCGGGCAGGCCCCGCGGCGAGTTCGGCCCCCGCCTCGAACACGTCGGCGGACTGGGTGCGCCTTCCGCCGATCCTCAGCTTCTCGAAGCTGGGCATGTTCGAGCCGTGATTGAGGCGCGCATGCAGGGTGAGCCGATCGGGTATGATCCTGTGTATGAGCCCGACCGACCAAGAGAGCCGGCTGGCATGATCGCTCAACGGCGACGTCGTATCGAGCAGAAGCGCTCCATTATTGTCGTAAATCGTCAGCGGATTCTCGTCGAAATCCACATTGGTCAGGACATTGCGTACCATGCCGCGCAGCGACTGGCGCTCGAGGCGGATGCCCGCGTCCAGGCTGGTCCGCTCGGCAGCCTCCCATTTGTCGTGCAGAAAAATGGCGATGTTGGTGGCTCCGCTGGAGCCGACGACCTGGCTCGTCGTCGCGCTGACGAAGCCATCGCGGCTCACGTCGACGCCATTGTCGAGCCGAACATCGATGCGCCGGGCGTTCGGTTCGGCGAGCAGCAGGAGGTTGTTCCCGAAATGGCGAATGTCGCCGGACCGATAGTCCGCCAAGTAGAGTCCGCCGGTCAGTCTATGACCGCCATCGAGCGTCGTTGAGACACGAAGCTCATCGGTAAACGAGCGAATTGTCTTCTTCACCGACCAGAGACCGGCGACGAGAACATAGCGATCGGACGAGAGCGGAAGGCCGCTTGCAGCGAGCACCGCCTCACCGGTGCTTGCCGGTCCCGCCGTCCCGATCACCCGCGGGTCGGCGTTGGCTCGTGCGATTGCATCGGCAATATAGTGGTCGAGCAATACCGGTACCGGACCTGTGAACAGGCTGATGGTATTTGCCTCGCCGTTCGTGAAGTTGAAGCGGTTCGTCACTTCGATGCGGGCGGCGGGCAACCATTGAACGCTGGCGCCCGCAACCAGCAGGTCGAGCCCGCGGCCCTCGCCTAGGTCGGCCGGGCGGAAGTCGTCCGGGCCCGTCTCGATCGACAGCCGGCGCGTGTCGCGTCCGATCAGCGTATCGCGAAGCGGATCGAAACCGGGAAGTGCGGTGAAACGGCCGGCTCCGTTCGAAATCAACGGCACACCCGTGTAGAAAGCGTTGCGATCCCGTGTGTAGCGCGCATAGGCGGTTACGCTGCCTTCGGCGAAATCATGGGTCAGGTTGGCGCCGATCTGGCCCCCGCGATCGGCAGGGAATTGCGTGTCGCGGATGCCGTTGGATTTCCGGTAGAAGCCGCCGATCGCGAAAAGCGTGTCTTCGGACAAGGGGCCGGTGAGATAGCCGTCCACGCGGCGCGTTCCAAAATCGGTCGAGGTGAGCCTCAGGCCTCCCCCCAACTGGGGAGTGCCGGTTCGCTGGATGAAATTGATCACGGCGCCCGGCTGGCCGTTCGAGAATATCGGGCTCGTTCCGCCCCGCAGTATCTCGACCTTCTCGACCATGTCATCGACGCGAAACAATGTCGTATTTTCGCTGAATGCGAGCTCGGTGGGCGGGAAGATCGGCGCACCGTCGAGTTGGGCCGTCAGGAAGGGCGCATCTCCGGTGGTCGGAAACCCGCGAACGAAAACGTTCGCGCCCGTCGCGCCTCCTGTCGTCTCGGCCCAGATTCCGGGCGCGAGCTTGAGCAGGTCGGCGCTGTTGTTCGGCGCGAGTTCATGGATTCGCTCAAGCGACGCGGTGGTAATGGCCAGCCCCGCATCGAGCCTTCGCTCGGGGGATATGGTCCCGGTGACGATGATCTCGGGTGACGGCGCGGGGGGCGTGATCGCGGCGGGTTTCGGCGGCCGCGGCGTCGCGGCGGCCCGCCGAACGGGCGCGGGCTGTGTCTGCCGCTTTGCGACCCGGGGCTTCATCGCGAGGCTGACCACGTTGCCGCTGCGCGCGACAACATAGAGATCGGTACCGCGCAAAAGGATTCGAAGCCCCTCCTCGATCGTGAAGCGCCCGTTGACCGACTGCGTTTTGAGACCCGCGAGGCCCGCCGGCGAAACGATCTGAATTCTCGCCTGGCGCGCGAATTCGGGAATGCCGGTCACCGCCGCCTGCTTCGGCACGTGAAACTGCATCTGCTGGGCGAAAGCCGTTTGAGGCACCGCCGCTAGCATTGGCGCCAGGACAGCGACCATCGCCCTCGATGCGATCACTTCGTCCTCCCATTGAACGGCGGAGCGACATGACGGCTTGCCAGGAGAACGCCTACCTCGCTCTCCAGACCGATCACGCCTCCGGAGCGTTCCTCCTCGAAAGGCGTATTACGTCGCCTCGTTGAACCGCGGTCGCACCGAAGCTAGCTCCCACCGCACGGGCGAAGCCTTTCGGGTCATCGGCCTTAAAGAGCCCGGTGATTTTTTGCTCAGCTAGCTCGGGATCGGCCACAACGATGCGCGTTGGGCTATAGCGGTCAAACGCGCGGACCGCCTGTGCAAGAGATTCGCCGCTAAAGGCGAGCATGCCGTCGCGCCATGCAAGCCATTGCGCGCTTCGTTCTAGATCCACCGCACCGATGCGCGCCGACGCCAGGTTCGCGCCGAGCGGGAGCGTGAACATCTGGCCGGCATCGATGGTTAGATCGCGCCGTTCGGCGAACAGGCCGCCTTGCGAAACAGCGAGGCTGCCTTTCGTCACCAACGCCACGAGAGGCATATTATTCAGGGCCTGGAGTGCGAACGCACCTTCCACCATTTCCAAGACGAGTCCTCCAGCCTCGACGGCGAGCGCGCTCGCATCGTCCGAAACGTCGAGGAAGAGCTTACCGCGCGCGAGTTTCAGTTTCCGGTCGCCGCTGTCGTTCGCGACATCCACTCGCGTATCGGTATCGAGCGTGAGCGTCGTCCCGCCGGCCAGCGTGAGGCGCCGGACTTCTCCGACACCGCTTTCGATTACACGCGGGCGATCAAAGACGAAGAAGCCAGCCGCTATCGATGCAGCCAGCGCACCGCCGCCGGCCAGCAGCCGCCGCCGGCCCAGGCGCCGGTCCAAGCCCAAACCATTGTCGCTCTGGTCGTCGGGAGGTGGGGGCGCGACTTGCTCGGGCTCTCCGGTCGGCATCGTGCCGAGAGCCGTTGCCCGCTCGGCATGAATCCAAGCCGCTTGAGCGCGAACAAATGCGCCAAGGTGGCGTGGATCCTGCTCGAGCCAGTGATCGAGGCTTTTCTGCTCTTCCGGATTTAGCCCGCGCTCGACCTTCACTGCCCACTCGGTGGCAATGTTCTCAATTTCCGTTGCGGGCCTCTGTGTCGGCATTCGGCTGTTCGGCTTCTACAATTTCCAAGTCTCGAGTCCTAGATGACCCAATGGGCACTTTCCCGCCACGACCAAATTGGCTGAGAAGATATTTTATGCCCCGCGCCATGTGCTTTTCGATCGTATGTTCGGCAAGACCCATCTCCTCCGCGGTCTCGCGCTGCGAGAGTCCTTCGACACGGCGAAGCCACACAACTCTTCGGACCTGCGTTGGCATCGACTCGATCGCGGCTTCGACGCGGCGCAGTTCCCGAAGTCCCAAGGCATGCTTTTCAGGCGAGGGCGCATCGTCAACGATCTGCAACTCGGCCATGTCAGCGACGGATTCGATTCTGACAACCTGGCTGCGACGGAGATTCTGCAGGAACACTGACTTCGCAACCTGGAACAGGTAATTGCGCGGATCGCGGATCGAATCGACGCGTTCCAGCTTTGCGAGAACCGCATAGGATTCCTGGACCACATCGTCGATATCGGCGTCCGACATCGGCGTCGTGCGGTGTAGCCATGCCCGCACCGACGGCTCGTGCGGCAAAACATGTGTCGCCAGCCATCTAGAGCGGATGAGGTAGTTGTTCTCCATCGTGGCGCCGATCACACAGAAATATGACGTGAGTAAGAACATACTGCATCGCATGTCGCATGTCGCATGTCGCGCAGTGCGGCACCTCGCCCACGGCACTCGCATACGTAAACAGCCAATCTGGCAGTTTCGGCATTTCGTTCGGCGTCGCGCAATGTTTCGAGCCTGAAGCATCGGCGGGGAAGCCCACGTCCGTCAAATGGGTGACGAGAACCGGCCGCCTTTGCGATACGGCCGATATCGATCTCTCTAAGAGTCATTGCGCCGCGGACCTCGACTATGTCTTGCGCCACAAGCGCGGCGAAGAGGCTGCAAAGAAGCTCCATGCTGTAAGCCGCGCGAAGCATGTCGGGCACCTCGCCCGCACCTTTCACCGCGACCAGCTTTCGACCTGTCCCCCGTAGGTCGGCGGGCAAATACCAGCGCCCGGAAGGTTTTGGCAGAATGCCGAACAGGCGGACGCAGGACGCGCGGCCTATTGCGAAGATGATAAGGTTGTCGCAGGCAGCCTTCGCAAGATCAGCCTCTGTGATGATGCTGACCGTCGGTTCTCCCCCTATTGGTGACGGCATACCGCGAGATTGAGGCTCAGTTTGCGATCGACGAGCCTCGCCTTCAGACAGGCTTCATAGCTCGTGACCAATTCCGGCCGAAAAATGATGTTGGCCACGGTGATCCGTGCCGCCGGGAAACAACCATTGATGGCAGTGGTCTTTAAAAATCTCCGGGCAATAGGCGGTCTATCTCGCGGGCCATGTCGACATCGCGCTGCGAGACGCCCGCGGCATCGTGCGTCGTCAGCCAGATTTCGAGGCGGTTGTAGACATTGGACCACTCGGGATGGTGGTCGCGCTTGTCGGCTATGATTGCAATCTGCGTCATCAGGCCGAAGGTTCGTGCGAAATCTTCGAGCTCGATGCGCCGGTGGAGCGCATTACGTGTCCGATCATGCGTCCAGGCGGGCAGCGCGCCCAGCTCGGCGGCCAATTGGCCGGTGTCCAGCGGCTTCACGTGTCGCTCCCGTTCGTGACGCTGAGGCTCGCGCCGTTCACCGCACGCGCGGCCGGCGACGCCAGAAAATAAATGGCGTCCGCAATTGCATCTGGCCGGACCCAGGTGGTGAAATCCGCATCGGGCATGTCGGCGCGATTACGGGTCGTATCGATGATTGACGGCAGAAGGGTATTCACGCGTATCGCCATTGGTCTGAGCTCCTCCGCCAGTGCCTCCGAAAGTCGCGCCACCCCCGCCTTTGATGACGCGTAAGGCGCCATTCCCGCAGGCGCGGGCTGCGCGGACGCAGCGCCGATCGTCACGATCGATGCACCCCTGGCACAATGTGGGACCGCCGCGCGTACCGCGCTGACCGCCGTTTCGACATTGGCACGATACAGGCGGCGCCAAACCTCGAGCGGCGCTTCGATGACCGGTATCCATTCGAAGGCGCCAACGAGGTGGATGAGCGCGTCGATGCCCCCGAGCCATGCCGCGGCCTCGCCAATCGCTCGCTCTGCTGCATCGGGCTTGGACAGATCCTCCACCGGGAACCAGCGACGACCGTCTCCCTTCCCCCCTTCAAGACGATCTACGCATGCAACCCGCTCGCCTGCTTGCGCGAAGCAATGAACGACCGCTTCCCCGAGGGACCCCGCCGCCCCGGTGACAATCACGCGCATCTCTCTCTCCTTGTTCAAAGTGTCACGACCCAGCCGTCACAGATCTCCAGCGGCCAGCGGGCGAGTGCATATCCAACGCACGGCCCACCGACACAGCGGCCATCTTCGATCGTGAAAAGCGCGCCGTGCCGGCTGCACATCATAAAGTCCGCGCGTGGCGTCAGATAGGCGTGCGGCTTCCAGGCAAGCGGCAGGCCCATATGCGGGCATCGATCGACAAAGCCATGGATCTTGCCGTGCTTCCGAACAGCAAATCCCTGAAATGGCCCCGCGGCAGTCTCCACCGTAAAACCTCGCGCACCGGGCTCCGGCAGATCGTCGAAAAGACAGAGCCGAATGCCGGCAGGTGTCGCGACCTTACGCCCCGTCATTCGCCTGCCATCACGAGCGAAGGCGGGAACAAACCCGACATGCTCCTTGCACCTGTCACGATGCCTCTGCATTCGCCAAAACCGATGGAAACAAAGCCCGGCGCTTCCAATCGGCCGGAGAGAAGTATCTCGTCGCCATCTTCGAGAAAAGTACGACGCTCGCCGGTGGTTAATTCTATCGGCGCCTGCCCGCCCGAGCTGATTTCGAGCAGGCTTCCGAAGCCTCCGCGCTCCGATGCCGAGATCGTCCCGGTACCGAGAAGATCTCCGCTGTTCAGGTTGCAACCCCCGACCGTATGATGCGCGACAAGCTGCGCCATCGTCCAGTACATGTTCGCTGTCGATGTCTTGCTGAGCCGGAAAGGCGCGATTCCTTGCTCGCGCATCAGCCGCGACAGGATGTGAACCTCCAGCGTTGCGGCGAGAGCGCCCGTCGCCTGATCCTCATCGTCCCAAAGATAGGGCAACGGTCGTGGGTCCGCCAGGTCTCGTGCCAACTGACCCGTCCTGAACGGTTCGAGCGCTTCCTGAGTGACGATCCACGGCGAGACCGTGGTGTGGAAGTTCTTGGAGAGGAATGGCCCGAGCGGCTGATATTCCCAGGCCTGAATATCGCGGGCCGACCAGTCGTTGAGAAGCGATATGCCGGCAACGCTGTGGCGCGCCGCGCCGATGGAAATGGGCTCGCCAAGCTGATTGCCGTTTCCGATCCAGACGCCAAGCTCCAATTCGAAATCGACGCGCCGGCTTGGACCGAATGTGGGTGCCGTATCCCCGGGGGAGATCATCTGGCCGAGCGGACGACGAACCGGGCGATCCGACGGGGCGATGGAAGAGGCCCGGCCATGGTAGCCAATGGGAATATGCTTGTAATTTGGCAGCAGGGGGTTGTCGGGACGGAACAGCTTGCCGACATTGGACGCATGATGAATGCCAACATAAAAGTCGGTATAGTCGCCGATCTTCGCCGGCAAATGCAGGGTCGTGCTCGCCTGCGAATAGAGCATTGTTTCGACGCCCTCGCGGTGGGCCGGATTGGAAAGCAATTCGGAAACGGCGCGGCGCAAGGCGCGGCGCGGGCCGCTTCCCAGCGCGAGGAACCGGTTTAATTTACCGTCGCTGGCGGCCTGGGCCGCGACCAGCGCTTTGGAATGCAGGAGGCCGCTTTCGGCCAGTGCCGAGAGATCAAGTATAGCGTCGCCAATCGCTATTCCGCCGCGCGGTCCCTGCCGCGCGCACGAAAAGATCGCCAAGGGAAGATTTTGAACGGGAAAATCGCAGTGGCCGTTCGCCGATAAGACCCAGCTTGTCCGCGACGGATCGTGGGTCTCGTCGAGCAGCCCCGAGATGGTGTCGGTCATGCTGATTGCCCATCACTCAGATAGGACCGGATGGCGTCGCAGAACCGGTCGATCGAGCTCTCGCTGAGCCCTGCGACGTTGATCCGGCCGTTCGACGCCATGTAGATTGCATGCTCTTGCCTCAAGGCGGCGACGGCATCGGGCAAAATCGGGAGCATCGCGAACATGCCTTTTTGCCGCGCTATCGGAGCCAGCTTGGGATGGCTCGACCCGAGATGGACGCGCAGCGCCGCTATTCGTTGGCGCATCGCCTCAAGCTCCGACATCCAGGACGCGCGCAGCGCGTCGTCCGACAGGATGAGCCGGACAAGGGCAGCGCCATGATCGGGGGGCATCGACCAATTTACCCGGGCCAGCGCGCAAAGCTGCGACATCACCCGCCCGCCGACTTCACGTGACCGCGTCCACGCCCAAAGCGCCCCTACCCTTTCGCGATAGAGCCCGAAATTCTTGTCGCAACTGTAGGCGATCAGCGCCTCGGGCACATGCTCGAGAAACAGGCGCATGCCAACCGCATCCTCTCTGAGGCCATCGCCCAGACCTTGGTAAGCTATGTCGATGAGCGGAAAGAGCGAGCGCGATACGCAGAGCCCGGCGAGCTGCTTCCATTGATCGTGTGAAAAGGAAATGCCCGTGGGATTGTGGCAGCAGCCGTGGAGCAGAAGAATGTCTCCCGCTTGCGCCTCCGAAAGCGCGGCGATCATACCGTCAAAGTCAAGGTCGGATCGAATCCCGTCGAAGAAGCGATGTTCGCGCACGCGCAAGCCCGCCGCCGCGAGCAACGGGATATGATTGGCCCATGTCGGCAACCCGACCCACACCTGCCGCCCCGCTCCGGCTTGCGCAAGGAGTTCCGCTGCGACGCGCAGCGCCCCCGTTCCTCCGGGCGTTTGCAATCCCACCAGCCCGGGGGCACGCGCAAACTCTGTTCCAAACAGGATATCCGCCAGCAACCGAGTGAACTGCACATCCCCTTCGGGTCCCAGATAGGATTTGCTTGTCTGCTGTTCGAGCAACTGGTGCTCTGCCGCCTTGACGGCCGCCAACACCGGCGTCGCGCCGGCCTCGTCGCGGTAGACGCCAACGCCGACATCGATCTTGCCCGAACGCGGATCGGCCGCGTGGAGTCCGATGAGCGCGAGGAGCGCATCCGGCGCCGCACTCTCGATGCCGGCAAACAGAGGAGCGTGCGGCGCGAGAACGTGCGAAACACTCATGCCGCGGCCGCCTTGGAAAGCGCATAGGCCTGCGTTCCCCGCGTCAGCACCACATCGTCTGCCAAAAGCGCGTCGGGCGCAACGGTCACGCTATCTTCAAGCTCCGCATACAGGGGCGCAAAATCGGTATTGAGCGTCTGGTCGAGCAGGTCCTCGAAGCTGTCGATGACAAAATAGGATTGCTGGAAATCATCGATCCGGTACCGGGTCTGCATCAGGCGGTGAAGATCAAAGCCGATCCGATTGGGCGACGGATCATCGAGCGCGAAAACGGATTCGGCGTAGGAAGAGACGATTCCGGCCCCGTAGATCCGCAAGCCTTCGGCCGAACGGAGCAGCCCGAATTCCACCGTATACCAGTAGAGCCGCGCAAGCTTGTCGATGGCATTGCAGCCGAGGGCGCGGCGTCCTCCTTCGCCATAAGCCTGCATATAGTCTGCGAACACCGGGTTCGCGAGAAGGGGAACATGGCCGAACACGTCATGAAAGATGTCGGGCTCCTGGAGATAGTCCAGCTGCTCGGGCGTCCGAATGAAATTCCCCGATACGAAACGCCGGTTGGCGAGATGCTCGAAGAAGACATCGTTGGGCACGAGCCCGGGAACCGCGACCACCTGCCAGCCCGTCGCCCGCATCAGGCGATCCGAAAGTTCGTCGAAATGGGGAATACCGGCTTTTGAGAGCCGCAGGATATCCAGGCCATCCAGAAACTCGTCCGCGACCCGGCCGGGCAGCATTTTGGCCTGACGGTCGAACAGATGGTCCCACATAGCGTGTTCGGCCGCGGTGTAGCGATCCCACGCCTGGGGTATCGTCCAGTCTTCTGCGGCCTCGACGGGCCGCACCAGTTCTTCACTTGCCATAGGAAACGATATCTCACATATCCCGTGGAAATCTGTTTCAAATGCCTCAATATTGAGGTAATATTTGACCAAACTGTTTCATAATATGGAGCAAAGTGGAATTGTCATCCATCGACGATATCGACAGGCGGATTTTGGATGTCCTGCAAGATGATGCGCAGCTCAGTCATGCCGAGCTCGCCGAGCGTGTGGGAAGCTCGGCGGCGTCGTGCTGGCGCCGCGTCCGTTCGCTCGAGGCTGCAGGTATCCTCGGTCCCGCCGTCCGCCTTCTCGATGCATCGAAGGTAAATCGCAGCGTCAACGTCATCTGCAATGTCCGGCTGCGCGGGCATACGCGCGAAGCGACGACCGCCTTCGAGGAGTTTGTGTCGAACCGGCCCGAGATTATGGATTGCTATTCGATGTCGGGCGACTGGGACTATCTGCTGCGCGTGGTCGCTGCGGATGTTTCCGATTATGAGCGCTTTCTGATGCGCATCCTGCTTGCTCACCCGAGCGTCGCGACGGCGTCTTCGCATTTCGCGCTGTCGCAGACGAAGCGTACGACGAAACTCCCGCTCTGACAACGCGGCCGCTCGATCTGCCGGTGCATCGCCAGAGTTCAAGGCGTTTGACGTTCCATCGGCCCGAACAAAATGGTGCCGGTCTTGCCGCCCGAGGCAAGACCGGCACCTGGGACACCGTGTTGACGACGACGGATGCCGTCTCACGGCAAAAGCGAACCCCACCCCTCCGAGGGGTTCCGGGCTGCGTTAAAACTTCACCTTGGCTTCGACAGCCCAAGTGGCCGGCTGGCCGCGAAAAGCGATTACATGGTCGAGGCCCGAGAAGGCGCGTGGGTTGAAATCGGCATAGAATTTCTCGCCGGTGATGTTGCGTCCGGTCACGTAGAGACCCCAGCGGTCGTGCTCGATACCTACCCGGACGTCGAACAGATCGAGCGGCTCCTGGACGTCGACATTGTCGACCTGCCAGTATTTCTTGCCCCGATGCTGATAGTCGAGGCGCACGAGAAGATTAAGATCGCTCGTGATGTCATGCTCATATTGGAAGCCTGCGTTGCTTTGCCAGGTCGTGCTCTTCGGCGTGTGATTGCCGACTGTCGAGGGATCGTTCGCGTTGCGCTTGATGTCGGTGTCGGTCGTGCCGAGCGATGCGAAGAGCTGCAGCCCCTTCGCGACACGCGCCTGCATTTCAAGCTCCACACCCCATATGTTTACACGATCGATATTGCCGACGATCTGCGAGGCGCTAACGGCATCGACGAAGAAATACTGGAAATTCTTGCTGCGCGCGCTGTAGATTGCCCCATTGAGAATGAACCGGTTGTTCGCCCAGCTCGTCTTGAAACCGGCCTCGGCATTTTGCAGCCGCTCCGCATCATAGACGGGGATGCGCACCGTCGGCGCATTGAAGCCGCCAGAGCGGAAGCCCGTGCTATAGGTCACATAGGCGAGCCTGTTTGGCGTAAATTTATAGGTCAGCGTCGCCTTGGGCTGCACCGATTCAAAGCTTGTCTTCCGCACGGTGTTGGCCGCGCGATCGGTTTGCTCGCGTTCGTCGCGATCATAGCGCAGCGCCCCCGAAAGCGTCAGCTGTTCGCCGATATCATATTCGGCGTTGGCATAGATCGCATAGGCATTGTTGTCGTTCGCCTCGTCGAGACGCAGGATGACCTGGGCCGGATTGTCGATCTGGTCGCGCGACCCGTTCAGATCGATGAATGCGCGCGTCAGCAGCGTGCGGTCGGTGTGAAGATAATAGGCGCCAAGGATCCAGCGAAACACGCCCTTGTCGTCCGAGGTCAGGCGAAGTTCCTGGCTCGTGAGCTTCACGCCGAGATCCTGGCCCTGGCCGGCCTGAAAGCCGAAGCCCAGAAAGCCGCCGGGCTTGTCCACGGGATTGGAAAAATCGAGGTCGGCGCGGTAATTTTCGCTAAGCTCGGTGTAGGCGGTGATGCTGCTCAGCGTCGCCGGGCCGAGGTCGAAGTCGAGTTTGGCGGAAGCGTCAAAGATGTCGCCGAACGTCTCGCCCATGATGTTGGATATTGGCGACCGATAGTCGTCGGCCCGTCCCGTCGGGACGACACTGTCGTAAATCGCGCCGGCACGGAACTTGCGATAAGATGCTCGCACATCGAGCTTGGCCGCAGGCGAGAATTCGGTCGTGAACTTTCCGCGCAGCTCCCAGTCATAGTCGATATAATCGGCCTTTTCGCCGGTAAAGCTGTTGCGAATTCGCCCGTCGTCCTGCTTGTAGCTGCCGGCGAGCCGAAGCCCGGTACCCTCGCCAATCGGCGCCGATACGGCGCCGGTCAGGTCGATAGCGTCGCCGCGGCCGTAAGAGGCGCCTAATGTTCCCTCGAACTGGTCACTCGGCGCCTTGGTGATGATGTTGATCGCGCCGCCAATCGCGTTCCGCCCGTAAAGTCCGCCTTGCGGCCCCTTCAGCACTTCGATGCGCTCGACATCGAAGAGGTTCATCTTGAGCTGTTTCTGGCTGTTCTGCGGAACGCCATCGACGATCACGGCGACCGGAGAATCCGCATTGTTGATCTGCGTGACGCCGCGCACGACGACGAAGCTGTTAAGATAGGTGAAGCTCTCGTCGAGCGACACGTTCGGCACCATATTGGCAAAGGCGCTCGTCGATTTGATTCCCGCGTCCTCGATCATGCCTTCGGAAAATGCGGCGACCTGGATCGGAACCGACTGAAGCGACGCGTTCCGCTGCGTGGCGGTCACGACGATGGTTTCGAGACCCTCCTGATCATTTTCGCTCGTCTCCTGCGCCGCCGCCGACGGCGCGGCAATCAGGCCAGCCAGCGAAAGACAGAAGATCGCTCCGGTCCGGTGAAAGGCCTTCCTTGTGTTGCGCATGAGCACTCCCCTTGATTTATCGTTCCCGTGCTACCGGCTTCCCCAAAGAAGCACATCTTTCAATGGCGGCCATTGGGAGAGGGCGGCGGGGATATGGGAGGGTGCTTTTGCCGGGCCAAGGGCTGTCCCTACTCAATCAGGGAGAACCGCTTCGAGGTCATTGCGGTACAGCGATAATCAGCCTGTGCAAAAAATGAAGCCTACTAGATCTTGGAGGGTCGCTACCCCGCATATGGATCGCGTGCTACCACAATGTCCATCGACCTTACCGAGGCTTTGTCGTCATGCAACTACTTGAGCGGCCGCTGTTGACCGATCGCCTGCTGTCCTTCCCGGACGGCAATGTGATTGCGCTGCAAGCGCCCGCGGGTTTCGGAAAGACCAGCCTCCTCAAAGCGCTCAAGAATCGCGCCCGATCGGTCTTTGCCGACGAGATTCTTGGCGGTTACACGGCGGATGACGTGCGGACGGCCGCGCTCGAATCCCTGCGCGCGAAAGATGTCGGAGCCACCGAGCGGCCACATTGGATATTGATCGACGACGCCGACGACGCGCCTGTTTCCTGGCTCGAGAGCATCAACGCATTAATCTGCCAGAAACGGTTGGAAGGCATTCGCGTCGTCGTTGCGACCCGCCGGCTGCGAGATCTGCCATTTGCGCGGCTCCGGGCGCATGGTCGGCTCCAGGTACTTGACGCAACCCAGCTTCGTTTTAGCGCGCGCGAGGCCCAGTCGCTCTACGCGCAAGCCGTTGGTCCGAAACGCGCGCAGAAGCTCTGGGAAAGCTGTGCCGGCTGGCCGGCGGCGATGAACCTGCTGGGTGAGTGGCTCACGCAGCCTGGGAGCGATCTCGATGGCGGATCGAGCTTCATGCGCCTGTCGGGCCTCAGCGATTATATCGAGCAGGAAATACTCCACTCGCTCGACGATGAGGCGCGCCTGGCGCTCGTGTTCGCGAGTATGGTCTCGCCGATAAACAGGGAAATTCTCGATGCGATCGGCGGCGACCGCGATCTTGGCCGCCTGCTGAGGCCGATCGGCGAGCGCCTGCACGGGCTCGTTCACGATGCGCACGGCAATGTGACGCTCAATCCCCTGCTCTCGGCCTACTGCGCCCAGGAATTCGACATGATGGAGCGCGGCGCCCGCGAGAAGGCCATTGCGAAGGCATCGCAGGCCTGCATGTCGGCGAGCCGGATCGCGGAGGCCACGGCATTGATCGAACGCAGTAGCGAAGACAATGCGATCGTCGAATATGTCCGGCGTTCGCAGGGGCTGCGTCTGTGGGTCATTGCCGGCTTCGACGTCATTCGAACGCTCATAAATCGCGCTCGGCCGGAGACGATCGCGAGCGAACCGCGGCTCAAGCTTTTGAAGTGCATCGTGCATCTCAAGGAAGGGCAGATCGCCGATGCCGAGGCCTTGTTCTCGGAGACCCTGCCGATTCTGCCCGACGAGGAAGCGGCGCATATCGATGCCGCAGTCGTCCGGGCAACCTTGCAGATCTATGGGTGCCGGCCCTCGACCAGCAAGAGCCTGAGGCCCCTTCAAAGCCTGATAAAGAACAGCGACGATCCTGCCTGGAAGGCTTTGATTACGACGATCCAGTGTATCTCGAACGGCCAGATGGGACGTTTCGACGAGGCTGTTGCTAACGCGGCCGAAGCTGAAATCCACGCGCGCACGCTAGGCTCCGAATATAATTTCATGTTTCTTGAATTTCACATGACGAGCATCGCGATTGCGCGGGGCGAACTCGCTAACGGCCGGGCCTCGCTGTCCCGTGCTCGCAAGCGCTGGTCGCAACGGTATCGAGACGATATCGGGGTCGAGACGGTCATGAACGCGCTGCGCGCCAATGTCGAATTCGAAGCCGGCCATATCACCAGCGCGCGCGCCTGCCTCCGAAAGTCGGCTGCCAGAATGCCGCATTCCGAAGCCTGGTTCGATATTTATGCCGCGGCCTATGAGCCAATGGCAAGGCTGATGGTCGAAGAAGCGGGCCTCACATCGACCCTGGCGACGCTATCCAGTTTGCGCGCCGAGCTCAGCATTCAGGGGCTCCACCGCGTGGCCACATTCCTCCATGCACTATCCATCTGCCTTACCTGCGAAGCGATCCTGCAAGGGCGAGCAAACCGGGAGGATTTTGAGCATCTGCACTTTTCGGACGACGCGTATGACACGCCGGTCGTGACCTGGCAGGAGCAGGAAATCTTCGCGCTCGCGTCAGCCTACTGCGATCTTGCCGAGGGGAATTTCCAGCTTGCGATCGACCTCCTGCTACCCGTTCTGCAATCCGCGCGTCGCCTCGGTATCCGCCGCACCGAGCTGCGAGCGCTCCTTCTCCTTGTCGAAGCCTATGACCGGTCGGGCGATGCTGTTCAGGCCGACGGGTCGTTCGAAGCGGCTTTGACGCTCGCAGCCGATACCGGAATGGCGCGCATCCTGTACGAGCTTGGAGGAGCCGCCCTCCGTGAGCGCATCACGCTGGCTATCGCAGACGTTGCCGCGACCCCGACTGCAGACCCGTCCCGCGGCCGCATCCTGTCGTCGATTTCCCGCTGGACAAACGCGAACGCGCAACAGGGCCAGACGCTGATGCTGACGGCGCGCGAACAGGATGTCCTCGGCGCCTTGAGCGAGGGCGGATCCGACAAGATCATCGGACGCCGTCTCGGCGTCAGCGAACATGCGGTACGCTTCCACCTCAAGAGCATCTTCCGCAAGCTCGAGGTCCACGACCGGGTGGCGGCGCTGAGCCGGGCGCGCACGCTCGGTATGCTCGCCTAGGCCGCGACCGGCCAGCTCCCGTCGGTTGCAGGCCGGGCGTCGGCATCCGCCGCATACGCCGGCACAATCGCCGCCGTAGCCGCGCCGCCCACGCCACGCGCGCGCCCTAGCCTGCAGGATCGGCTCCGCAGAGCGTCTCGATCGGAACGTAGCCCGCGCTCTCGCCGAACGCCGCGGGTCCCATGCACGCGAGCGCTTCGGGCGTTCGCAATCGCTCCGATGCGCTGCAGCCAATGACAGCCACGCGCTGGCCGTAGCGCAGCGCTTCGGTCGTCACGGGGAGTGCCGTTTCCTGGTCGACGATGCAGATAAGATCGGGCACGATCGCCTTCAGCACACCATCGACCCGGACCGCGATATTCTCGTTCTGGAAGCCGATCTCAGCGATCGAGCTGCTTTGGAGTCCCTGGATCACACAGCGGCCGAAGACCCAGCCGCTCGAGGTGTCGCGATGAAGATCGACGATTTTCCCCTCGAAGACACGATATGCATGGCCGTAGTAGCGCGACGCGCGAAGCGCGCCGAGCAACCGGTTGACGGGGGATATCGCCTTTTCGCCGGCGCGGATGGCAGTTCCGATCGCTATCGCAGCGCTGACCGTGTCAGGGAGCGCGGCCAGCTTGGCCTGCCGACCGGTCATCGGATAGCAGGACAGGCTTACGCTGGCGCCCATCGCCGCGGCCAGTGGCCGCGCAAGATCCTCCGCTTCCTTCGCCGAGCTCGTCTCGAGCATTGCGACATTCCCATGCTCGTCGGCGATCGTCATCGGCGTACAGGACACGCCGTAAACGTTGAAGGTTGTCATGTTGAGCGACGGGAAGGCCCGGCCCATCCCGTCGGCATCGACGAGCGGCAGGCCGCGCATCGCGGCATAGGCGACTGGCATGACCGAGTTGAGGCCGCCGATTTCGGCCGAAATAATCGCGGTGGCGCGTCGTCCGAGACGATCCTCGAGCGCGCTGACCGCGCGGTGCGCCTCTTCGACCGAAAACAGCTTCTCGATCATGACCGTCGGAGCGCCCATCGCTGCCGCGCAAAAGACGTTGGCGTCGTCGTCCAGATCTTCGAGCCCGAGCAGCTGCACGGGACCGTGCGTGGCGATCGCCTCCTTGCAGAGCAACGATCCGATATATGGATCGCCGCCGCCGCCGGTACCCAGAAAGGCCGACCCGGTCGCAAGATTGTCGACGTCGGCAAGAGTGATGAGCTTAGCCACGGGCTACCTCCATTGAAGCGAGGTCACCGATCGCACGGCAGACAACGCGCGCCGCGCCCCCCGGTAAATATTGGAGCGGCAAATCCTCCAGGTCGACAACCGAGATCGTCGCGGGATCGGCGCCCGCCTCCGCTGCGCGCGCTATTGCACGGGCCTGCGCATCCTCCCGGGCCGCTTCCCGGCCAATCTCCTGGAAATTATAGATGCGATCGACGCTCCCGCTCACTTGACCGATCGCGGCCCCGACCGCGTTGGCTACGCCCGCACCGTCAGGCACGATCGTCTCGCTGACGCCCGCGAGGGGCTCGTTTATGAGGACGGCTCCCCCGCCGACAAGGATCAGGGGAAGTTCGGCCGCGCTCGTCTTCATGCGGTCCAGGCCCTCCTCGACCAACGCCCGCATCCGCGCGACGGCCTCGGCGATCTGCGCTGCGCCGAGATGCGCAACCCGCGACGGATCGCCGAACCGCGCCCGGCCGGCGGCAACCGCAATGTCGCTAGCGGTCAGTTCGTTGCCGCCGAATATCATCGCGTCCTCGTGCAGGCGAAACCCGACCGAGTCCGGCCCGATCTCCGTGCCGCCGCCCGGCCCGGCGCCAAAGCGGACCCGGCTACCTCCGCCGAGACCAATAGACAACACGTCGGGCATGCGGAAATTGGTGCGCACGCCGCCCACATCGACATGAAGGCTCGATTGCCGCGGAAAGCCGGAAACAAGAACACCGATGTCGGTTGTCGTACCGCCGACATCGGCGACGAGGGCGTCGGACATGCCGGTAAGATAGGCCGCACCGCGAAGAGAATTTGTAGGCCCCGCCGCAAATGTCAGGACCGGGAACCGTTGCATATGCGACGCGGTCATCAGCGTCCCGTCGTTCTGGCTGACGAAGAAGGGGCAACGGATATCGAGTTCGCCAAGTGCGCGGGCGAACGCGTCGCCCACGTCGATTGCGAGCGGCCGCAACGCGGCATTCATGATCGCGGCATTCTCGCGCTCGAGAAGGCCGGTTCGGCCCACTTCGCTCGACAGCGTGATATTGGCATCGGGTATCTCGCCGCGAACGATTTCGCCGGCACGCTCTTCCTGCTCGGCATTGAGCTGACTGAACACGCCGGTGATCGCGACTTCGGTCAGTCCGAGCCGAGCAATGTCGCGAGCGGCCTTCGCAATCTCAAGCTCCGCAAGCGGAGCGATAGCGCGCCCGTCGAACTGGTAACCGCCTGCCACCATCGCAATGTGTCCAAAGGTCGCCATGCGAAGCCGCTCGGGCCAGTCCGCGAAAGGCGGGACGCCCCGCGCTGCGGGGAAGCCAATTCGCAGCGCGGCGACCTTTCGCAGGTCGCGCGCCTGGACGAAAGCATTGGTAAAATGGGTCGTGCCGATCATCACCGCGTCGACATCGGAGGCGCGGGTCTGGCTTTCCGCCAGCAGCGTGCCGATGGCCGCGCGAATGCCTCCGCTGACATCCGCCGAGGTCGGGCTTTTCACCTTGGCGACGATCTGCCGTCCCGCGAGCATCACCGCGTCGGTATTTGTTCCCCCCACATCCACACCAATTCGCATCTCGATCCTTCTCATTCTCTTTTCATTGACCGTGCGAACGTGGAGGCAGCGCAGCGCCATGCACAAGCCAAGGGACTGGTAGGGCGCCCCTGCTGCTGGGTAGGCCCGAAGCCTTCACGTGACCTTGCGATCCTACTCGATTGCGGCTCGTGCGGGAGAAGGATGCTGCCGCGTGCGGTGCTGATGGCTCGCGGAAATTGGGGACGAAAGCGCCCTGGATGGACTTCGCGTCATCTTGAGCGAAGACGATCTTTCTCGGCTTGCCAGCGATCATTCTGGAGTAAACACGATATAAGTCGTGACTTGGGGCAATTGCGTAGCCGGCTTAAAACCTACTAAATCTGCCTCGATATGGGCGCCATCGAAGCAGAAAGTAAAAGGCGGCTGCGCTCAGGATAGCATCACATGCAGGAATGCCGCTGAGCGTCACGACGCCTTGCGATGCACCAGCCGCCAGAATGCTGGCGGCGCCCCAAGCGATGAAGGCGCGGGCGCGGAACGCAGGCAATTCGTCGGTCGAACGCCCATAGTTCGCCTCGCCTGTCAGAAAAAAGTCCGTCACATAGATGCCGGCAACGGGAGGCACGGCAATGCTGAGCACTAGCAGAAACGGGATGAAGTAAGAGGCAATGCCAAGGAGAGCGAGAAGGACGCCGACGGATCCGCCGAACACCACGACGGACGAAAAGCCCGATCGCGGCACGATGCGCTGGATGGCGAGCGATGCGGAGTAAAGGTTGCCCGAGTTGGTCGTCCACGCCTTGAATGTGATAAGGACGATGGCGGGAAGGCCGAGACCCACGCCGGCCATGATCTTTACTAGATCGCGCTCGCCTACGGCGATGCTGGGGATGAGTGCGATGAATAGGATCGACGGCATGGCAATGCCGAAGGTGAGAAACGCCGCGAGCCTTGCGGCATTCGCCGAGCGGGCAAATCGAGCAAGGTCAGGAAAAAGCGTTACGCCAACCGCCAGTCCGCCGACCGTCGCCGAGATGCCAAGTCCGATGCTTCCGGTTCCCGGCGACCTTGCTGACAATTGCGATAGCGAGGTGCTGCCGAGCGCCAGCACCGCTGTGTAGATTATCAGAAGGAAGAGGAGCGGAACGGCGATGTCGGCGACCCTTTTGAGAGATTGGAACCCAAAAAAGGTCGTTGCTATCATGAGAATGCCGCCGGTTGCGACGAACAGCCCGCTCGCCGGCGGGCTTGTGCCGAGGGTTGACCACATATGCTGCATGCTCTGTCCGAAGAGCTGCGCGGTGACGCCAAACCAACCGAGTACCGTCGCCGCCAGAAACCCGCTCACCAGTTTTCCGCCGGTGCGCCCAAAGCTTTGCTGCACCAACTCGCTTGTGTTGCGCGATGTGCGCGCGCCGACCGTGCCGGTGAGCGCGGCGAGTGATGCCAGGATGAGACCGCCGATCAGGATCGAAATGCTGCCACCGGCAAGGCCCGCAGCAAATCCGATTTCGGCGCCGCTGATAAATGCGGGGAGCGCCACCACGATTCCGATCTGCACGATCGATATCTGAAGACCGCTATATGTTTTGCCGCCGCTTTCGATCATGAACTCTACCTGCTTCGGCTGACTTCTGCCGCACTGAAAGCATGCGCCGCAGTTCCTGCGCAGCTCAATCGATGCCGCAAGGTAGTGTCCAATTCCAGTCGGTAGCACGGTAGCGACATGCCGATATGTCACCCCACCTTAGTCGAGGAGTTTTAGTCAGCGCGATCACCGAAGCACTTCCTCAATTCTGTCGTCGACCGGATGGCATCGCATTGATCTGCATACCCGCCCAGCCCAAGGAAACGCCCGAAAAGACATCCTCTGGATCGCCAGATGCGCTTGCACCTCATAGCCTTGATAGTTTTGGTATTTTCTCGACGAGGCGATCGATTCGTATCGTCTCCAAGGGGTGGCCTTGCCATGCCAGCCTGCCTGACCGCGGCATTCCCATCGCCACTCCGCAACTTCTTGCGCAGGGCGGTCGCAAACGCGCGCAGGCTTTGCGGCGTGATCAATCTGTTCGGCCCGCAAGTCGGCCGCGCCGGGAACGGCGCGCAGCACGCCCGCCACCCGGCTCGCGATCAGCGGATCGCGACCGGATTGACGTTCACCTGCGTCGAGCCTTTGTAGAGCGGCTGGCCGAGCACGAACAGGAACTCGAACGCCTTGTCGCGCACCAGAGCGCGGCTGTCGATCAGCTCGAGATTGTAGATGCCCTTCTTGGCGAGCATGAATTGGTTGACCGGAAACTCCTGGCCGTCCTTCGCCGGATAGATTTCGGAAGCCCAGGTGTCGCCGCCGAACGCGACGATGCCCTGCGCCGCCAGCCACTCGGCGGCCTCCATGCCGATGCCCGGCTCCACCTCGAGGAACTTCTTATCGTCCTTGCCGATGAGCTCGAGCCAGCCAGTGTTGAACAGCACGACGTCGCCCGTGCGTAGAGTGATGCCCTGCTTCTGCAGCACCGCCTTGATATCGGCGACTCTGAACTCGGTGTCGGCCGGGACGATCGGCTGGCCGTAATGCGCGACCATGTCGAGCACGACACCGCGCGTCACCATCGGCGGCACCTTCTCTATGCCGAGCTTGCGCACTCCTTCGATCGTGACGAAGTCGCTCGCCTTGTTGCCGTTATAATAGACATAATCGATGCCGATATGGCCGATGCCGTTGAGCTGCGTGCCGACCCCCGTCCAGCCGTTGACCAGCTCGTCGTTGAAGGTGAACTTGTTCGCCGCCTTGCTCGTGCCGCCGGCCTCGTCGGGCTGCACATTGTAGAGGTTGAAGCTGCGGTGGCGGAATGCCGGCAGGTTCTTGTCGATCGGCACCGCGAGCGGATAGGTCTTGCCCGTCTTCACCAGCTTCACCGCTGTCAGCGTGACTTCGGGCGTCAGCAGATTGGCGGCGCCGATCTCGTCGTCGGGGCCGTATTGCGAGGGATACCAGTCCATGTTCTTCTCCTGAGCCAATGCCGGGGCGGGTGCGGTCAAGACGGCCAGCAGGCCGCAAAGGGCTATTGTCTTCATGTCGAGCCTCATTCTTGCGGCCGGGACGCTCCGGCCGCGCGGTCAGGCGATGGTGGGGACTATCCCGCCATCCACGCGCAGCGCCGCGCCGTTGGTCGCGGACGAAAGCGGGCTCGCGACATAGGCGACCAGCGATGCGATCTCCTCAGGCTCGATCATGCGCTGGATCAGCGATGTCGCACGGTCCCGGGCGAAGAAGGCGCGCTCGATCTCCTCGATCGGGGCCGCCGGATCGTCGGCGACGCTCTTGAGGAAATCGACGATGCCCTCGGAGCGGGTCGTGCCCGGCAGCACGGTGTTGACCGTGACGCGCGTCCCCTTGGTCAGCCCGGCAAGCCCGCGTGAGATCGCGAGCTGGGCGGTCTTCGTCATGCCGTAGTGAATCATGTCGGGCGGCACCATAAGGCCGGATTCGCTGGCGATGAAGATGATGCGGCCCCAGTCCCGCGCGAGCATGCCGGGGAAATAGGCGCGGGCCAGCCGCGCGCCCGACAGCACGTTGATTTCGAAGAAGCGGCGCCAGTCGTCGTCGCCGATGTCTTCGAACCGCTTCGATTCGTAGATGCCGAGATTGTTGACGAGGATGTCGATCCCGGGAAGCGCGGCGATCAGGGCTTGCGCTCCCTCGGCCGTGGCGGGATCGGCCAATATGCCGCGCGCGCCCGTCTCCTTCGCGGCGCTTTCCAGCTTGGCCCGGTTGCGGCCGCAGATCGCGACGTCGGCGCCCTCGGCGGCGAGGCGGCGAGCGATCTCCAGCCCGATGCCGGCGGTCGCGCCAGTGACGAGCGCAGTTTTTCCGGTAAGTTGCAGGTCCATCGGGGCCTCCTTCAGGCGTTCCAGTCGGGCGCGAGGCCCGCGGGGCTGACGATGCGTCCCTCGGCGCGGGCGAGCCCGCCGATCGCCGCCATGTCCGCGTCGCTTAAGGCGAAATCGAAGACCGCGGCATTCTCCGCGACCCGCTCGGGGCGCGCCGTCTTGCTGAGCGCGACGAAGCCGCGCTGGATCAGCCAGCGCAGGGCGACCTGCGCGGCGCTCTTGCCGTGACGCTCGCCGATGGCGATCAACGCCGGGTCGCGCGGAACCTTGCCGTCGGCCATGCCGTAAAAGGCGGTGATGGCCGCGCCATGCGCCCGGGCGGCGGCGGCCATGCGCTCCTGGTCGAGATAGGGATGGGCCTCGATCTGGTTGGTGACGATCGGCGCTTCGCTGCGCCGCACCGATTCCTCGAACTGCGCGGCGTTCTGATTGCTCACGCCGATATGGCGGGCCTTGCCCGCGGCGCGGACGGCATTCAGCATCTCGATCTGCTCTGCGACCGGAACGGTTTCGCCGGGCCAGTGCAGGAGCAGCAGGTCGACCTGGTCGACTTGCAGCTTATCGAGGCTCTCGTCGACCGAGGCGGCGAAACGGTCCGGCCGGTAATTGTCGACCCAGACCTTGGTGGTCAGGAACAGCTCGTCGCGCTTCGCCCCGGCCGCCCACAGCGCGCGGCCGAGCGCGGCTTCGTTCTGATAGATCTGCGCGGTGTCGAAGTGGCGCATGCCGGCGTCCAGCGCGGCGGGCACCACGCGCTCCACCTCCTCGTCGCGCATCCGGAAGACGCCAAATCCCAGCGCCGGAAAGCGCGCTCCATTCGCCTCCACGATATCCATCCTGCCGCTCCTCGGTTTGATGACGATTGCAGGAGCTGACGTGGGGGACACGACCGGCGTTGACAATCCGGCAAAACTCCACATGAGCTTGGAAGTGAATTCACAAGCGGATCATATGCCCCATGGATAATCGCGCCGGCGAGATGCGGGTTTTCGTCATCGTGGCGGAGGCCGGCAGCTTCTCTGCCGCGGCGCGGCGGCTGCTCATGACACCGTCCACTATCTCCAAACTCGTAGATCGCCTCGAAAAGCGTCTCGGCGTCCGCCTAGTCGAGCGATCGACGCGCAGCCTGTTGCTGACCAGCGAGGGACATATCTATTTCCAGCGGGCCCGCGCGATGCTCGCGGATATGGAAAGTCTCGAGCAGGAGCTAGCCGCGGGGAGCGCGGAAGCGGCCGGCACCATCCGGATCAGCGCTTCAGTCGCGTTCGGAACCCTGGCGGTCGAGCCGCTCTTGCCCGAATTCTCACGCGCGCACCCCGGAATTATACTCGATCTCTCCCTTTCGGAAGAGATGGTAGATCTTTTTCAAGGACATTTCGATATCGTCTTCAGGGTCGGCGGCATCACCGATTCCTCATTGATCGCGCAGCGGATCGGCACGGCGCGGCGAAAGATCGTAGCTGCTCCCGCCTATCTTGCGCATGCCGGTGTGCCGCGCTCGGTCGAGGACCTCGATCGGCACAATTGCCTCGGTTTCAACTTCCAGCGATCGCAACCAGTCTGGCCGATGCGCACGGGCGGGCGCATTGTCGACCGGATGGTGTCGGGCTCATTGCTCGCGAACAATGGCGAGACGGTCAGACGGATGGCGGTCGCCGGCATGGGACTGGCGCGGCTTGGAGACTATCACGCGCGGGCTGACATCTCGGCAGGCCGGTTGGTCGAAGTGCTCGCCCATGCCGGCGTGGACGACGAGGAGGAAGTCGCCGCGCTTTTCCCCGGCGGTCGCCACCTCCCCGCGCGCAAGCGCGCGTTTCTGGATTACCTCGTTCCCCGTCTGCGCGCCTTTATGGCGAACGAACCGGACGCCCGCTGCGCGGAAGCGGCGCTAAGGCCTTGATGAGGGCCCAAGCAGTATGAACGGGGACACATATTCGTTATGTGTCCCCGTTCATACTACCCAGGAACCGCCCACGGACTCCGGCGTCAGCCTTCCGCCGCTAGGCGTAGCCGCAAGCTCTACGCCTTACGCGTGCCGCCAGCGCGATGGCATGCCGACGCGCGTGATGTCGGCGATCCAGATGGACAGCGTATGCGAGCCCTTGATTCGCCGCCGCGGGGAACGGCATCTGTCGAAGGGCCGTATCGTCATCCTCGCAGCGGGGACCGGAAGTCCTTATTTTATGACGGACTCGGGCGCCGCGCTGCGCGCCGCCAAACTCGGCTGCTGCGCGCTGTTCAAGGGAACGAGCGTTGACGGCATCTACGAGAGGGACCCCAAGCTCGATCGCTCTGCACGCCGCTTCGATGCGATCGACTACGCAACGATTCTCAGCCGCAACCTGAAAGTGATGGATGCCTCGGCGGTCGCGATCTGCCTCCGCGGCTCCAGGAATGCGGCTCGCTTCCCGGCAAGACATTGAAAATGCTGCAATGCACAAAGGCTGCAAATACTGCATCAGCTCTTGCAACTTTTGCAGTTGCAAATATCACATTTGCAATATCAATTGTAAACAACTTGGGGGAATCACAAGAACTCAGCAACCTTGCGCAGGAAGCTTGCGGTCAATCGCGACCGTCAGAAAGCATATCTGCGCTCATATTTTCATTTTTACAACAAAAATGGACGATTGCAGGAATAATCGGAACAAATGATCTAGACCAAATGCCGCTCGGGACGAACTGAAGCGGCCAACAACGGGAGAGCGAGGACACATTGCACAGGGGGCAATATGATCACGCGCCGAGTTTTATTGGGAAAGATCGGGATAACGGGAGGCGCCGGGGCGACCGCGGCGGCCATGCAATCTCTGGGGCTGTTCGGCGTTTCGAACGCAAATGCGCTTCCGGCTCTGCCGCCGGATCATGGCAAGAATGGCCATGTCATCATTCTCGGCGCGGGGATTGCCGGGCTGGTCTCGGCTTATGAACTCGAACAGGCCGGCTTTTCGGTGACCCTGCTCGAAGCGCGGGGCCGGGTCGGTGGCCGCGCCTGGACGGTGCGCGATGGCGACAAGATCGAGATGATCGGCGAAGCGACGCAAACCGCAAAATTTACAGAAGGCGTCTATTTCAATGCAGGCCCCGCGCGCCTGCCGAGCTTCCACGAGGGAATTCTCGGCTATGCGAAGAAGTTCGGCGTCCCGCTCGAGGTCGAGGTCAATTCGAGCCGCTCCGCCTTCCTCGTCGCCGATGACGGGAAAAAGCTGCGGATGCGCAGCGCGATCAATGATACGCGCGGCCATATCGCCGAGCTCCTCTCGAAAGCCATCGACAAGGGCGCGCTCGACCAGGCGGTGACCGCCGAGGACAAGGCCAGGCTGATGCCGTTCCTGCGCATCTACGGCGATCTCAACCAAGAGGGAGCCTTCACCGGAACCACCCGGTCGGGCTTCGCGACGCCGCCCGGCGCGGGTACCTCGAGTTTCGAGACGCCCGCCAAGCCCGCCGCGCTCTCTACGCTGCTCGCCAACGAGCAGCTGCCGATGTCGCTGTTCGAGGATGCGCTCTACATGCAGGCGACAATGTTCCAGCCGGTCGGCGGGATGGACCAGATCTCGGTCGGCATCGAACGCAATCTCAAGAGCCGCGCGATCCGCCATGCTGAGGTCCAGCGCATCCGGCACGATGCGAAGGGCGTCTCGGTCACCTATGTCGACCGGCCGAGCGGCACGGCGCGGACAGTCAAGGGCGACTATATCGTCTGCACCATTCCCTTCCCGGTGCTCGCGAAGATTGACGCCAATTTCTCAAAGCCGGTGGCACAGGCTATTGCCGCCGTTCTCTATGACGACAGCAACAAGGTTGCGTTCGAGGCGCCGCGCTTCTGGGAGCGCGACCATATCTATGGCGGCATAACCTTTGTCGGCGGGGACACCAGCCTGATCTGGTATCCTTCGGCCAATTTGCACAGCGAACGGGGGATGCTGCTCGGCTGTTATTCGTCCGGCCCAAAAGCGACGGAGTTCCGGAAGCGGCCACTCACCGACCAAATCGCCGCCTCGCGCGCCGCGATCGAGAAAACCCATCCCGGTCATGGCAAAGACTGCGTCAATCCGCTCGTCGTGAACTGGAAGAAAGTCCCGTTCAGCCTGGGCCCCTGGCCCAGCTGGAATCCGGGGCAAGGCCGGCAGGAAGCGCATATCGACACGCCCGAATTCCGGCTTCTGAACAAGCCCGATGGCCGCATCTTCTTTGCCGGCGCGGCCTTGAGCCAGACGCCGGGCTGGCAGGAGGGCGCGATCCAGTCCGCCCATGCCGCCGTCGCGGCGCTCGCCGGGCAAGTGACGACGCGGGCGCTGACGCGGTCAGCAGGCGGATCGGCACAGGCTGCCTGACCCATTCCAACCAGTTTTGGAGCCATGCGCAGACATGGCCCGCGATCGGAGAGGCCACCACAAGCAATAACAACAAGGGGCCGTGTTCATGAAAAAAATTGGGGTCATTTCACATATCGCTATCGCCGTAGCAGGCCTGTCGCTGAGCCAGACGGCGTTTGCCGCCGAGGCGGAAGCCGCAGCCGAGGCCGAAGCAGCCGCCGACGCACCAAGTGGCAGCGAGATCATCGTCACCGGAACGCGCAAGACCGGCCTGACGGTCGCTGAGAGCCCGACGCCGATCAAGGTATTGGGCGAGGATACGATGAGCCATGTCGGCCAGCCGAACCTCAACCAGGTGCTGACGCAGCTGGTGCCCTCCTTCACCGCCCAAGCCTTCGGCGGCGATACCGCCAACCTCACATTGTCCGCCCGCCTGCGCGGTCTCAGCCCCAATCACACGCTGGTGCTCGTCAATGGCAAGCGGCGGCACGGCACCTCCAACCTTGCCGTTCTCGGCGGACCCTATCAGGGCGCGGCGACGGCCGATCTCGACCTGATCTCTCCTTCCTCGATCAAGCGGATCGAAGTGCTCGAGGATGGCGCGGCCGCGCAATATGGCTCCGATGCGATCGCCGGCGTGATCAACATCATCTTGAAGGACGATGACGAAGGCGGCTCCGGCTATGCGACCGCGGGCCGAAACTATGACGTCGGCGGCGACACCTATGCGGGCACGATCCATCTTGCGACGCGGGTCGGCGACGCCGGCTTCATCAACGTCACGCTGTTCCATCGCTTCCACGATTTCACCCAGATCGGCGGACTCGACCGGCGCGTGACGGATATCAACGGCAATCTGCTCACCACGACGACCAGCCCGGCGCTGTCGGCGGCGCAGCAGGCGCTCTATCGCAACATTCCCGGCTTTCCGTTCGTCAACAAGATCAATGGCGACGCGAAGTCGCACCTGACGAACCTGCAGTTCAACTCGGCCTATGATTTCGGCGACGTCGAGGCTTATGCGTTCGGCTCGTACAGCAAGCGCATCGCCAGCGCGTATGAGAATCTTCGCGTTCCCGACCGGGTCATCGCCTCGCCTGTGCTGGGCGTCGCGGGCACGCTCACGACACCGGGCGAACTCGTTCCCTTCCCGATGGGTTTCAGCCCGCGCGAAGGTATCCGCGAAGATGATTATTCGATCACCGGCGGTTTTCGCGGCACATTGGGCGGCTTCAACTTCGATCTCAGCACGACCTATGGCGAAGACAAGAACCTGATCTACACGCTCGATTCGGCTAACCGCTCGCTGTTCATCGACACGCATTTCACGCCGCTCGATTTCTACAACGGCTTCTTCAAGGCCCGGGAATTCACCGCCAATGCCGATTTCAGCAAGGAATTCGATGCCGGCATGGCCGAGCCGCTCAATGTGGCGTTCGGCCTCGAATATCGGAAGAACTCCTATGAGATCGGGTCGGGCGATCCGGCATCGATCTACAAGGAGGGCGGCCAGTCCTATCCGGGCTTCCGCCCTTCGGATGCGGGCTATAATTCGCGTAACAACAAGTCGATCTACCTCGATATCGCAGCCTCGCCCGTCGAGGAGCTGAAACTCAACGGTGCGGTGCGCTACGAGCATTATTCGGACTTTGGCAGCAATGTCATTTTCAAGGGCACGGGCCGCTATGATTTTAGCGACGCCTTCGCCTTGCGCGGCACCGTCTCGACGGGCTTTCGCGCGCCGACGCTCGCCGAATCCTTTTATTCGGCCACCAACGTCTCGCCCACATCGGCTTTCGTGCAGCTTCCGGCAAACTCCGCCGCGGCAAAGCTGATCGGCTTCGACAATTTGAAGCCGGAGAAATCGACCAACTTCAGCCTGGGCGTGGTGCTGGAGCCGGCAGGGGGCGTGACGATCACCATCGACGCCTATCAGGTCCGCATCCGCGACCGCATTCTCGGGACGGGATCGATCTTCGGGAGCGGCGGCGCGACCAACTTTCCGATCGTGACCGCCGCGATCATTGCCAACGGCAATATTCTCGATCCGACGGTGAGCCAGACCGGCATCAACATCTTCACCAACGGCGCGACGACCCGGACGCAGGGCCTGGAAGTGACTGCGAGCTATACGACCGACCTCGACGGCGGCGGCATCGCATGGACCTTGTCGGGTAATTACAACAAGACGAAGATCACCAAGCTCACTGCCGCGCCCGCGACGCTCGGCGGGATCCCACTGTTCGATGCGAGCGCACAAAGCAATCTCGAGACGGCGTCGCCCAAGCTCAAGGTGATTGCGTCCGCCGATCTCTCGCTCGGGCGGCTTTCCGCGACGGCGCGCGGGACACTCTATGGCAAGAGCTCCAACTTCACGAGCCCGGACGGCGGCACCTTCTACAAGCAGGTGATCGGCACCGCGTTCATTGCCGATCTCGAACTCGGATATGACATCACCGACGAGCTG